>JABWCD010000054.1 GCA_013359265.1 Candidatus Hydrogenedentota bacterium | reverse complement strand
CGCCGCCGGGGCGAGGCCCGGGCCGAGGTCCGGGACGCCCGCCCGGCCCGCCGCCGGAGGACGTGCTGCCGGTGATGCCGATCGACGCGCGGACAATGCCGTCGGACGGCGAGATGTGGCGCGTTGGCGTCTATCGCGATCCGGAGGTTACGTTCGCCGTAGCCGTCGAACTGACGGGGTATATGGCGCGCATTGCCGGCGCGCGCGTGGGGTTCTTGATCGGACTTCCGCTCGCACTCGCGCTGATCGCTGCCGGAAGCTGGTACCTCGCCACGCGCGCAATGCGCCCGGTGAACGAATTACGCGACGCGATCGCGGAAGTAACGTCGCAGGGGCTCGATAAGCGCGTGCCGGACAACGTCGCGTCGGTCGAGTTTCAGGAACTCAGCGCGCAATTCAACAGGATGATGGAACGGCTCGAACGCAGCTTCACGCAGGCCGCACGGTTCAGCGCGGATGCGGCGCACGAACTGAAAACGCCTCTGGCCGTGTTGCAGGGCGAAATCGAGCAGGCGCTGCAATCGGCGACACCGGAAACGCAGGTTGTGCTTGGCCGGTTGCTGGATGAAGTGCAGCGGCTAAAATCGATCACGCAGAAACTGTTGCTGCTGTCGCGCGCGGATGCGGGCCAGCTCAGCATTCACCTCGAACCGCTTGACCTTTCGGCGATGGTGCGCGACTTGGTCGAAGATGTCGAAGTGCTTGCACAAGGGCTGCGCGTGTCGAAGCAGATCGCGGGCGATGTCACGGTGATGGGCGATCGCGATCTGTTGCGCCAAGTGTTGCAGAACCTCGCGGACAATGCCGTGAAATACAACCATGAAGGCGGAAACATTGGGTTCAAACTCGATGTGAAGAACGGGCTGGCGCGCCTGCAGATCGCGAATACCGGCGAGATTCCCGCGGACAAGAAAGAGAAAATCTTCGAGCGGTTCGTGCGCGTGGACGACGCGCGCAGCCGCCGCGTCGATGGCGCGGGACTTGGGTTGAGCCTGGCGCGGGAAATCGCGCGCGCACACGGTGGGGATTTGACTCTGGAGAAATGCGACAATGGAATCATTACGTTCAAGCTTGAGCTATACACCCGTCGCTATGGGTCATAAGTGCTAACGCGGCTCGGGCCGGAACACAATCCACAGAATGAGACCAAGCGGCCATGAGACAAGAAATACAAGGAGTGCCACCAAGCATCCCGACTTGCCGCGACGCTCCGCGTCGCCATATGCCCAAACAATGCTATACACGTAGACACCGGCAAAGGTCGCAAGGACGATACTGCCCGCAATCGCGCCGAGGCTTTCTTCTGTAATTGCATCGAACATTATTCGATGCCGTTATACAGACGATCCCAAGTGGAACACAACGCGGAGAATAAATCGCGGCGGCCAACCCTGTGTGAGGGCTGGCCGCCGGTAATCCTCGCTTACGCGAAGCTATGTACGATTGTTAGTTGAGCGGGGCGCTCGCGACGGAGACGGCGCTGCCGTCCGCGGTGAAGCGGATGACGCCGGACTCGTCGACGAAGTACTGACGGTAACCCGTGCG
>JABWCD010000053.1 GCA_013359265.1 Candidatus Hydrogenedentota bacterium | reverse complement strand
TTGGACAGCGCCACTTTGGCGCGGGGGATTGTTGGAAGTTGTTTGTTGGTAGGGTTCTGGGTCACGTTTCTGGGATGCAGGATTTGAGGTGGCTGACGTCGACGCCGAGCGCTTGCAGTTGTGCGAGTCTCGTCCTGGTGTGAGAGGCGCGGGCCTGCTTGTTGCGTCGCTGGTGGTATTGCTGCTTTTGGAGTTCCTGTTCGTAGCGCTGGCGACGGGCGGCAGGGGGCAAGTCGGCGGCGTCGAGCCAGACGTCCATCGCGCTGCGCACCTGTTCGATCGTGATCCGGTCGAGCTTGTCCGCGGACGAGGCGTCGTTCTCCTGCCGCACGCGGGCGCAGAACAGGTGGCTGAGTTGCGTCACGTAGAAGTGTCGATGCACGCAACGCCAGCCGCGGACTTCGTAATGGTCCAGGCCCAACTCTTCCTTCGCTTCGCGAAAGCAACTCTCGATCGACGAGCGACCGAACGCGACACGCAGCAGGAACCGCAAGGTGATGTACTGCCCGGTCACCGGGTTGATTTCGTCCGGTACGCGATTGCTCAGAAAATATTTCACCTCGCCGGTCAGCACGCTGCGGGCCGCGATCAGACAATGCCGCCGCGTCGGCAAGCCGCGCTGGTCCTTCCGCCAGAACACGGCCCACTTCACTTCCCACACCTCCGGACCTTTATCGGTGTCTTTGATGCGGTATCGCTGCCACTTCTGCTCGCGGAACACGGGTGAGTAACGCAACAGCGCGCTGACTTCGCTGGAAGCCGCGCGACGCGCCACCCGCGGATACTCCTTGCGCCGCCCGCGTTTTCCCGCGTTTCTCGGCTCTCGGCGGAGTACGGCGGGCTTGTTCACCCAGCCGTGAAAGTCGACGGGAATCTCGCCCACGAACACCTGCTGGCGATCTTCCAGCGCGCCGAGAAACTTCCCGTCGCGGCCGTAAAACTCGTCGAAGGTCCAGGCCGAAACCCGCACGCCGTTGTGCAACGCGCGGTCGATCAACTCCACCGCGATCTGCGGCTTGGTGCGGAACGCGATCTCCTCGGGCACGTAAGTTTTTTTCGGCGCGCGGGATCGTTCGCAAAGTCTTCGGGCAAGTACACCGCGCTGTCGAGCAACACTTGAAAGCCGGCCGCCGCGTAGCTGAGATGCACGCCCACCACGCAGTTGTCGATCTTGCCGCGGTTGCCGTTGTATTGCCGGCCAACGCCCACGGTCTCTTTGCCGCTCTTGGCCGTGCCCGACTCGTCGACGCAGCCGATGGCCTCGGCGTGCGCGTGGTCGCGAGCGACGATCTGCTGGCAGCGGTCGCGGAGTCGTTCTTCATCCCACTGGATCGATTCGAGAAAGCGCTGCAACGTCCGCGGCGCCGCGCGGAACCCCAAGGCGATGGCTTCGGCCGTCTTGCGGTGCAAATTCGACAACTGCCCCTTCACATAAACCCGCAGCAATCCCCGCCCCTCGCGTCGCCCAAAACAATCGGCGAACAACGCGAGAAACAAAGTCAGCTTCCGTCCGAGTGCCGAAATCTGTTCTAATGTCATCCTTGACGGTCCTCCTGTGCAGTCCTTGCGACTTGCCAAACGAAGCAGGAGGATCGTCTTTTTCGCTCGCCCTTCAAATACGAACTCTTCGATTCAACATAAGTACCCAGCAACAAAGAACTTAACCGTGCTATCACTCTCTAAAGTGGCGCTGTCCAA
>JABWCD010000052.1 GCA_013359265.1 Candidatus Hydrogenedentota bacterium | reverse complement strand
GTGCTCCAGCACGTGGCTGCACAGGGCGGAGTCGAACGCATCGTCCTCGAACGGCCACGGCACGGCGTCGAGATCGTGGACAACGTCCACGCCCGGCCGAGCGACGGCATCGACGTTGACGAAGCCAGCGCGGATATCGGCGCCGCAGCCGAGGTTCAGGCGCTGCGGCGCCGCCGGGCGTAGTGGCGCCTGAATTCTCGGCGTTGCTGCGCCTTGCACGGCTGTATTCATGAGATTCTCTCGCGTCCGCCCTTGGGTCGTACCGAGGGCTCCGCCGCGGCGGTCTACTTCTGCGTGTCGGTCAAGCGGGCAGTCAGCAGCCGGTCGAGCGTGTCATAGGCGTAGGTGCGATCGGCGTCGAGGTAGCCCATGCTGCCGGGGGTTTTCCCATCAGACCGTCAGAAGATCGGCGGCGATGTCCTTGCTCGCCGTTGAACTGTCCCCCTTTTCCGGACATTTTGCGAATACACTTGTCCGCGCCTGCGCTAATGAATTGGCGTTCGATCAATGGACGCATCCCGCAAGTCAGGCACATCTTTTTGGGGAAACGCAAGCTAACAGACTTCGGCTATACAAGTCGTCGGTGGCTTGTCCCTGCTCTCGAGTGCAGCGAGCCCTATCGGCAGCGGTCAGCTAGTCGCTTCCTCCGTTACATTCTTGAAAACGGCCCTCCGACAGTTCTTCGACAGCGATATCAAAGCGCACTCTCACCATATGATCGTTAATGATCATAGATGTAAACACCACGGTTACTCGACGCGGTTCGCGAACGAAATCTACGTTGTACGCTACGTCGCGGTACAGGCAGGACAATGCCTCACGAAGCGCAAGTTCTCGAAGCTTCATCTCAGCGATATCGCACATCTCCGGTGAAATGATAATTGGATCTCGAAATACAACACCGGTTGGTCTTCGCGGTCGCGGCTTCGTGTCCGACGTTGGCTCGAGCACCCTCCCATCAGGGTAGCTGAGCTTGGCCCTTATTCCGTCAAACTGAATGACTCCGTAAGGACTTGCAATAAACAGAATGTGGCCGGCCTCGGGCTGTTCGCAGAACAGATTGTACTCGGTATCCGGTTCGAGATACGGGGTCAGTGCCTCGGTGGCCACAGCTCGAAGACGCATCAATGTTTCCATATACGACTCGTTGTAATGCACGTCGTCTCTGCTTTGCTCGGCGGGCTGGCTATCCGGGAGGGGGCGGATAGGCGTCTCACCAAGTCGGCTGGAATGCGCGCATCCACAAACCAGCGCCAATGTCACAGGTAGCCTACGACAAAGGTGTAACCAGCGAGTCCTCACAACTATCTCCTTCGTGCAGCGCGGAAAGTAACGTGTGTAGCCGCTTCTCCCAAGACGACGGACTAGGAAGAACGTTGACACTGTTGCGCTCTTTTCCGATCCCGTTTTTCGATACTATCTGGTTCTCGCGGACGTGTCTTTCCTCCGTAGAACTTTTCGTAACTGTCTGGTTCTCGATCGCGTTTGTACTCTTCGCGCCTTCGGTCTCTCTCCTCGTAGTACTCCTCCATTTGCTCGAGGTCTGTGATCTCGAGTATGCATCTACCATCTGCTCCCACGGTCCATTTCGTTCCGGGGACCGCGTTTCCGAATAGCGACGCACAGGGAATTGGATCGTCGACGCCCGGTCCAAAGAACTCCAATCGGAAACCGCGGGGATTGGTAGGGTCGCGAACTAGCACAACGCCGGGCTTCCCAAGTTTGTTGGCCTCCGGGATATCCTTGTCGGCTGAAGGGCCCTGTGCGTGTTCAGGCCGTTGATGAGTATGAACATGGCCGAGCGGCTCTTGGGACAATTGGTCGATTGGTGTTGGGCGGACATGGTCGGGGCCTCCCCACCTGTTTGGTGAACGCGATCTATTCCCTTTGAGTACCCAAAACGTACCCTCGCGATCGTACCACTTTGCGCGTTTCCAAAGTGCCTGCACATGTTTGTCCATGTGGCCGTCTTCGATGAACTGACGGAACGACTCAAGTCCAAATGCATCGAGTGCCAGCAGCAGGTTGCTTTGCAGCGCTTCGTACAAATTCATCGTCCCGCCGGCATACCCGATCGGATCCCTCGTCGTCCACCGCCCGCTCCACGGTTCCATGAAGCGCAGGCGGTGCTGGTTGAGCGGCAGGTTGGCGGTCGTGGCGTTGGGCGTGTCCAGGGCGAAATGCCGCACGCCCTGGAACATGAAGGGATTGTCCACGTCCGAGTGGGCCTGCGCCACCGTCGGGCCGGTGAACGCCGTCGGCGGCCAACTGTTCTTCTTG
>JABWCD010000051.1 GCA_013359265.1 Candidatus Hydrogenedentota bacterium | reverse complement strand
CCGTCGCAACGCTCCAAGACGCCTTAACGACATACCTCAAAACCGGTCAGCTGCCGCCGTTACCCCCAAACGTCGCGGCAAACGGCTAAAGTGTTACGAGATTTCAAATTTGATATTGCATTTTCACGGTTGCTGCGTGCCCCGATACGGGTATGACAACTGCTCTGAAAATGTGCAATTCGTCCCGCGCGCCAACGGCGCAACGCAACCCTAGCCAGGGGCATCGCCCCTGGAAACTGTCCACGCCCCTATCACCCCGCGCTGAAAGCGCACCGCTCAAGTTTTCATAGTCTCCGGCGGAACTCTGTTCATGACGACTCGTAACCGCACACTCGATTCGCACCGAAACCTACGGGGCATACCGGCTACGACCTTTCGTAACCTGCTCCAGCACCATGAGTCTGAAATTCGCACGATTCGTCGTGCTCGTGCTCGTGCTCGTGCTCGTAATCGAGCATTCGAACTCCCGCACAGCCTCTATGCGCGCTCGACCTTTCGAACGAACTTGGTATTCACGACACCAGAGCAATTCGAGATACTACCTAGCTGAATCCTCGTGCCCGTGCTGTCCCGAGAATGGACCTTTAAGACATCCTGCTTGTGTTGGTTTGAAATTTGAGATTTCAAATCTGAAATTGAATTCTCATGGCTTCTTGGTATCCGAAAGGACACACCCGCTCCGACCTTTCTTAACCTGCTCCAGTCCCATGAGTTCGAAATTCGCACGATTCGTCGTGCTCGTGCTCGTGCTCGTGCCCGTGCTCGTGCCCGTGCTCGTGCTCGTGCTCGTAATCGTAATCGTAATCGTAATCGTAATCGAGCATTCGAACTCCCGCACAACCACTATGCGCGCTCGACCTTTCGAACGAATTGGGATCCATGACACCAGCGTGGACAACGGCGGCTCGTGATCCCACAAGCTAGACTCGCCAGACGGGACCTGCGCCGTTAACGCGACGTGATAACAAACACCGCTTCGTCCGCGAGCATGTTCGGCCACATTTGCGCGGACCAAACGAAGCCGCGGCGGCTGAGCGGAATTTCGCGTTCGATACGGAAGTTGCGATCGCGGCAATACTCGCGGAAATCCTTGATCGATAACACGTGCCGGTTGGGGCTGAGCCACCACGCATACGGCAGGTTGCGCGTGACCGGCGCCTTTCCCAACAACATCGACTTCGCACGGACCTTCCAGAACCCAAAGTTAGGAAAGCTCACGATGCATTTCTTCCCGACCCGCAGCATTTCCTGCAATACGAAGTCCGGCTTCTTGATTACCTGCAGGGTCATGCTCAGGATGACAAAGTCGTAACTCTGGTCCGGCAACGTCGTGAGGCCCTTGTCGATGTCCTGCTGAATGACGGATATACCGCGCCGCACGCAGCTCACGATGTTGCCCTGCGCCAACTCGATGCCGGTGTCGTCCACGCCCTTGTAATGAATGAGGCGATCGAGCAGTTCCCCGTCGCCGCACCCGATATCGAGCACGCGCGCGCCTTCGTCGACAAGATCGACAATCATGTCGTAGTCGACGCGGTCGCCTTCGTAGATGCTCGTCGACGCGGTCGGCGGACCGAAGTCCGCCTCGCTGTCGGCAAACGGTTGTCGGCGCGCGCCTTTCTTCGCGGGTTGCGCGGCGTATTCGAGAAAGCCGCTGATGAGTTTCTTCATCACGTCCACTTCGAGCAGGAACGCGTCGTGACCGTATTCCGACTGAATGTTGCAGTACGTCACGTCCTTGCGCTGGCGCGTGAGCGCGTCGACCACTTGTTGCGATTGATACGGCGGGTACAACCAGTCCGACGAATACGACAGCACCATGATCTTGCCCTGCACGCGCGCCATCGCATTATCGAGCGAACCGTACTGCGCGCCGAGATCGAAGTAGTTGATCGCTTTCGTGATGTAGAGATAGCTGTTCGCGTCGAACCGATTGACAAACTGCTCGCCTTGATAATCCAGATACGTCTCAACGGAAAACTCGCTCTTGAAGTCGTAGCTGTATTCCCGGGTGAACCGCAACGCGCGTCCGAATTTCTTGCCCATCGACTGATCGGAAAGATAGGTGATATGTGCGAGCATCCGCGCGATGGCGAGGCCCTCGTCCGGTTGCTCCTCGGCCCTGTAATAATCGCCATGTTTGAATGCCGGGTCCGCCTGAATCGCGTGCCGGCCCACGGAGTCAAACGCGATCCCCATGGCGCTCAATACGGGCGTTGACGCAATGACAATCGACGACGCGACCAGTTCCGGATAGCGCGTCATCCACTCGAGCGTCTGCATGCCCCCCATCGATCCGCCCGCTACGCACAACAGTTTTGAAATGCCGAGATGCTCGACCAGGAAGCGCTGCGCGTGCACGATGTCCCCGATGGTGATGACTGGGAAATCGAGGCCATAGGGTTTGCCCGTCGCGGGATTGATCGACCCCGGGCCGGTGGAACCCTGGCACCCACCAAGCACGTTCGAACAGATGACGAAGTACTTGGTTGTGTCGAAGCCCTTGCCCGGACCGATCATGTTGTCCCACCAACCGGGCTTGGCGTCCGTTTCCGAGTGGACGCCCGCAGCGTGCGCGTCGCCGGACAGCGCATGCACGATCAATACCGCATTCGACTTGTCCGCGTTAAGCGTCCCGTACGTTTCGTACGCAAGCGTGATCGGACCGAGCTTGCGCCCGCCCTCGAGTTCGAGTTCGTTGGGCGGCTCCGCAAATGTGAAGTGCTTCGTTTCGACGATTCCGACTGAGCCTTCTTGCGACATACGATCCCTAATCCTACTGCCCCGCGGCAGCCAGCGCCTGCTCGAAGTCGGCGATGATGTCCTCGATGTCTTCAAGGCCGCAGGATACGCGGACCATGTTCGGCGTGACGCCCGCCGCCTTCTGTTCGTCGGCGCTGAGCTGCTGGTGCGTCGTCGAGGACGGATGGATAACGAGCGTCTTCGCATCGAGTACGTTGGCGAGGTGGGACGCCAGCTTCACGCTGTTGATAAACTTTACGCCTGCCTCGTAGCCGCCCTTAATGCCAAACGTCATGATCGCGCCCTGTCCCTTCGGCAAATACTTCTGCGCGCGCACGTAGTCCTTGTGACTCTTCAGGCCCGGATAGTTCACCCACTCGACGTTCTTGTGCGATTCCAGGTACTGCGCGAGCGCCAGCGCGTTCTCGCAGTGGCGCGGCGCGCGCAGGTGCAGCGTCTCGAGGCCCAGCAGGAACATGAATGCGTTAAACGGCGACATGCACGGTCCCATGTCGCGCAGCAGCGTCACGCGTGCCTTCAGTATGTACGAAATGTTGCCGACGGGTTTGAACGCCTCGTAAAACTTCATCCCGTGATAGCTGTCGCACGGTTCCGTCAGCTCCGGGAACTTGCCGTTGTTCCAATCGAACCGGCCGCTGTCGACGATCACCCCGCCGATGGACGTGCCGTGCCCGCCGATAATCTTGGTCGCGGAGTGAACGACGATGTCCGCGCCGTAGTCGATCGGCCGAAACAGCAGCGGCGACGTCACCGTGCTGTCCACCATCAGCGGAATGTCGTGGTCGTGCGCAACTTTCGCGATTGCGTCGAAGTCCACAACGTCGTTCGCGGGATTGCCGATCGACTCAATAAACAGGAAGCGGGTGTTGTCGTCGATCTGGCTGGCGAAATTGTCCGGATCGGTCGCGTCGACAAACCGCACGTCGATACCGTAGTTCTTGAACGTATGATGAAACAGGTTATACGTGCCGCCGTACAGCGTCTGCGACGAAACGATGTTTTGTCCCATCTTGCAGATGTTGAGCGACGCGAGCGTAATTGCCGCCGATCCCGACGCCGTTGCCAGCGCGCCGACACCGCCTTCCAACGCCGCCATGCGCTTTTCAAATACATCGACCGTAGGGTTCATGATGCGCGAGTAGATGTTTCCGAACTCCTCGAGCGCGAACAGCCGCGCCGCGTGCGCGCTGTCGTTGAAGACGTACGACGTCGTCTGGTAGATCGGCACCGCCCGCGCGTTTGTTGCCGGGTCGGGCGACTGACCGCCGTGCAGCGCCAAGGTTCCAAGTCCGGGAATTCGCTCGTGCATGTTCTGCTACCTCAAATGGTAAAGGGCGAACCACCGGTTCGCCCTTGATGTTTCTACTCTCGCTATGCGCATTTACACTTCGAACAACGGCGTAGACAAATAGCGCTCGCCCGAGTCCGGCAGTATCGTCACGATCGTCTTGCCAGCGAACTCATCCAGCGCCGCGAGGCGCAACGCCACCGCCGCGGCCGCGCCGCAACTGATACCCCCGATGATGCCTTCTTCACGCGTCAACCGGCGCGCATACTCGAAGGCCTCGTCATTCGAGATCAGTTCGATGCGATCAACCAGGCTCATATCAAGCACATCCGGCTTGAATCCCGCGCCGATACCCTGAATCTTATGCGGTCCGCGCTGCCCGCCCGAAAGGACCGGCGACGCTTCCGGCTCGATCGCGACACTCGTGATCGCCTTCTTCTTTTCGTGCTTGATGTAGCGGGACACGCCCGTGATCGTGCCACCCGTGCCGATGCCGGACACCAACACGTCAATTTGCCCGTCGGTATCGTTCCAGATTTCCGGGCCGGTCGTCTTGAAGTGAATCTCCGGGTTGGCCGGGTTCTTGAACTGCTGCGGCATGAAGTAGTCCGGGTGCTCCGCCTGGATTTCTTCCGCCTGGGCGATTGCGCCGGGCATGCCTTTTTCGCCCGGCGTCAGCACAAGCTGCGAACCGAACGCCTTCAGCATCTGCCTCCGCTCGAGGCTCATCGTTTCCGGCATCGTGAGTATCAGTTTGTACCCGCGCGCCGCCGCAACAAACGCCAGCGCAATACCCGTATTCCCCGATGTCGGTTCGACTATCGTGCCGCCAGGCTTCAACGCGCCACGCTTTTCCGCGTCCCAGATCATGGCCGCGCCGATGCGGCATTTCACCGAATAAGCCGGGTTGCGCCCTTCGACCTTGCCGAATACTTTCGCCTTCAGCCCCTTGTCGAGCTTGTGCAGCCGTACAAGCGGGGTATTGCCAATGCTGTAACTGTTGTCGTCAAACACGCGCATCGGTGTCGTCCTCCGGAAAGGTTGAAAACAATTCGAGCGTGTCCGCGATGCGCCAACTGGGCAGACGCGCGGCTCATGGCTCCTCAGACAGTTTGGCGGATGGTAGCACCGGGGCGAAAATCAGTCAACCGATCAGTACCCCAACCAAGCAACCACTAGTGCCCTGAGTTTGAAACTCGCACGATTTGCCCTGCTCGTGCTCCTACTCGTGCTCGTGCTTCCATGAGAAGGTAAATCAACCTTGACCGGCGTGGCGGTCTTCCTTGTTGGGTCCGTATCCGTTTCGCCTTGCTTCCATTCGCAC
>JABWCD010000050.1 GCA_013359265.1 Candidatus Hydrogenedentota bacterium | reverse complement strand
GACGGGCCGCCCCTGCGGCGGAAAAGAGTTCCTTGCACAACTCGAGGGTCTCGTCGGACGTCTCCTGCAGCCCCGCAAACGCGGGCGCAAACCTCAGCCCAAACCTACGACGCAAGGCGACGCTCTGAAGAATACCAGAATACTAGGGCTATAGGAAATTAATTCGTAGTCTGTCCCTAAATTTTGCTAGTGGAACTTCTCGGCCCGGTTCGTGTTTGAGTGATCGTTGCGAGAAACTGCGAATTCTGAGGAGATATGCACATGAACCGCCCTTGGATTCTACTCTTGGCCGGCGCTCTAGCTGTCGCCGCCGTCGCCGGCCATGCCGACGATGCCGCCACGGCCAAGCAAAAGCCGGCCAAGCGAGCCGCACCCGACAAGATTGACGCAGATGGCGATGGGAGAGTCTCCTTCGACGAAGTGAAGGCCGTGTTCCCAAACATCACCGAGGCGAAATTCAAGGCGCGCGACAAGAACGGCGATGGTTACCTCTCGCCGGACGAACGTGTCATCAGCGACCCGAAACCGAAACCGGGCGCAGCCCCTGCGCCTGCACGGATGCCGGGCGGGGAGCCAGGCCAGCTCTTTAAGAAGGCGGATCGGGACCAAGACGGCCGTGTCACGTGGGAGGAAGTTCACGCCCTCGCGCCGCGATTCCCCGAGGAGCGCTTCCGGCAATTGGACGCGAACAGCGACGGCGCGATAACCACGGACGAACTCCCGTCGGCTCGCGACCGAGGTGCGATTCCCACGAAGCCGGGCGACATCGGGAAAGACACAAGTGTTGCGCAGTTCGCGCGAAAAGCCGATACGGACCGCAACGGCCTGATTACGTATGAAGAGATGCAGGCAGTCTATCCGAAGTTCCCGCGCGAGCGTTTCGACGAGTTGGATAAGAACTCGGATGGCGTGTTGTCAATGGCGGATCGCGCGCAAGCCGATCGCGATAGCAGGCAGGGAATTGACGAGAACCTCGCCAAACTGCTCGAGTCGGATTCGAACAAAGACGGCAAGCTGACGTTCGGGGAATTGACTACCGCGAAAGCGGGGTTCCCGCGCGAGGCGTTCGATCAAGCCGATCGAAACAAAGACGGCGTCATTACGGCGGACGACGCAAAGCGGAAGTAGGGCATTCCAGAGCAATTTAAGTTTGAGCATACGGGCTGTTTCGTGCGCTTTCTTGTGAGTCATCACCCGTCCTCTGTAGCCCCGCTACTTCGGAGGGCAAAGGAGGGTCGTGCTTGCACTCGATAGTCGAAGAATCGAGTACGATGACGACCAGGGGCACGAGCACGTGGTGCAGCCGACCTTGAAACCCGCTAGCGCTTGGCGAACCGTCGCGTAACGAGTTGCGCGAAACTGTGGAGTTCGCTTACGCCGAACATCCACGACAACGCGAGGAATGCGATTACCCCAGCCGCGATGGGCACTCCGGTGTGCGCCATGCGTTCCATGATCGCGTCACCGGGCATGACTCGTAGCATGCCGGCATAGGCCGCATAGGCCGCCGCCGCCATCCCGGCCGTCGCGGCCGTCATCCTTACCAGCGCGGTTATAAACGGACCGTCCCACAGCGCGCCATGCCGTGCGCTCAGTAACGCGAACAGCGCGAGAAAATTTGCCGTGTAGGAAATTGTCGTTGCCCAGGCCAGGCCCTTGAAGCCATATGGTTTCACCCAAAGTGCGCACAACAAAATGCTCAGTGCGATGCAACCCGTCGAAATAATGACGGGAGACCGCGTGTCTTTTACCGCGAAGAAGCCCGAAATGGTTACCTTTACCCACGCAAACGAAAGGAGGCCCGCGGCGTAGATTGCGGTCGCGATAGCCGTATTCGTGATGTCGTAGTCGCTGCCATATTCGCCCCACCCGAAGAGCAGCTTCACGATGGGCTTGCCAAGCACCATCAATCCAACCATCGACGGAACCACCATAAAGAAACTTTGGCGCAGTCCCTGCATGATGACGTCGCGCATTTCGCCGAAATCGTTGCGCGCGGCGGCGCGTGTGGCCGCGGGCAAAACGGCCGCCGCGGTCGCGAAACCGAATATCGTCAGCGGGAGCTGGACCAGCCTGTTTGCGGAGTACAACCACGTTACGGCGCCCGCCTCGCTTTTGTATGCGAAGGTGAGGTCGACGAGTTTGTTCACCTCGCCCGCGGCCTGTCCGACAATGACCGGCCCAAGCAATGCGAACATCGTAAGCACTTCCTTGCGCCTTACGTGAAATGTTGGCTTCCATACGCCGGCGTAACGGCCCATCGCGACGTACTGCACGGCCGCTTGGGCGATGCCTCCAATCCACACGCCAATTACCAGCGCCCATGCGGGCGCGACCTGGATTTGCGTGGAAGCGACGACGCAAACGATCATCGCAACGTTCAAGAGAGCGGGGGCCCACGACGGCGTCGAATAGTGCTTGACGGTAAACAGCGTGGCCATCGAATACACCGCGATACCGATGAAGAAGATGTAGGGAAACGTCCAGCGGCCAAGCGCAGTAAGGAGCTCGATTTCGCCGGCGGAGTACACCTTTCCGCCGGTGATGGGTTGCAGTGCATTGATGCCGTCGAGCATCTCGGGCACGAAGACTACGCCGAGGGCCACGACGGCGCCCAACACGAGGAGCATTGTTCCAAACGCCGCCGCCGCTACGTCGCGGAACGCCTTATCCTTCCTCTTCTCAAGCGTCTCGGAAAGCACAGGGATGAAGGCCGCGTTCGCGGCGCCTTCACCCACGATATCGCGCAACATGTTCGGCAACCGAAAGGCGAACAAAAAGGCTTCGCGAGGGCCAACCGGCACCAATGTGACGAGCAGTGCGTCGCGTACGAGGCCGAGCACGCGGCTCAACATCGTGCCTAACGCGAAGATCGCGGCGAACTTCGAGAGACCATGCCGATCGCTTTTGTCAGTCATAGGAACGCGGAGAATCTTATTGTTTACAAATGAGCCGGAGCGTAGCACTCGTGAGACACCCAATCAAGCGAACTCGATGCGTTTCCGCCCGCACCGTCCGGCTCCGGAATAAGCATTCATTATCGGCTGTTTTGGTTGGAACACAGAACAGGCGCGTCATCGAGGCGCACCAAATCCGAAGATTCGTCCAACAATGATAAGGATACAATTCCGCCATGGGAAAACTCGCGGGAAAAGTTGCGGTAGTAACCGGGGCGTCGAAAGGTATCGGCGCATCTATTGCGGAACATCTCGCGGCCGAGGGCGCGTCGGTTGTTGTCAATTACGCGAGCAGCAAGTCCGCGGCGGATGCCGTTGTAAAGCGCATTACCGATAAGGGAGGGAAGGCCATCGCCGTTCAGGCCGATGTCTCGACGCCGGAGGACATCACCCGCTTGTTCGCGGCGGCGAAGTCCGCCTACGGCAAACTCGACATACTGGTGAACAACGCGGGTATCTTCGAGTTTCTTCCGCTGGAAGCAGTGACGCCGGAGCATTTCCACAAACAGTTCAACCTGAATGTGCTCGGCCTGATCCTTACTACGCAGGAGGCCGTGAAGCATATCGACGGGAATGGCGGTTCGATTATCAACATCAGTTCGATTGTCGGGCAAATGCCCGTGCCGACGGGGTCGGTTTACAGCGCGACGAAGGCCGCTGTTGACGCCATTACGGTCTCGCTTTCGCAGGAACTCGGCCCAAAACGAATACGAATCAATTCGATCAATCCTGGAATGGTCGAAACCGAGGGGCTGCACGCTGTCGGGTTTGCCGAAAGCGATTTTCGCAAGCAGATCGAAGCAACAACCCCGCTGGGTAGAATTGGGCAACCCGAGGACATCGCCAAGGCCGCCGTGTTCTTTGCGTCGGACGATTCCGGGTGGGTCACTGGGCAGACGCTGATTCTTTCAGGCGGCCAACGGCAATAGCGCCAGCGCGCGGAGTTCAAGCATCAGTCTTGTCGATGGCGGCGTTTGTGAATCCATGCAAGTGCACATGACAGCGCAGTGAGCGTAAGCGCAAGTGCCAGAAAGACGTTTGGGACTACGCTCGGTCCGCTGCCCATGGGCCTATCGACAGGCGCGGCCACGGGGAATACACCGCCGAACCGTGACATGATTACGTCACTGTTGCTCGCAATCTCCGCGTCAAACCAATGGGTCGCATCGCGGAAGTACACGTTGACGACGGAGAACCGTCCCCACGGATCGAAAACGCCTGAGATGCCGGTGTTCGCGCAATGGACTAGCGGCAGGCGTGTCTCGATTGCGCGCATGCGCGCCACCTCGAGTTCCTGCGCTATTGCATTGCTTCTCCCAAACCATCCCAGGTTTGTGACAACTACCAGATAGTCTGCGCCCTCGTTGCGCAGCGCTTCCGACATCCAAGGGAACAAGACCTCAAAGCAAATCAACGGGCCCAGCTCGCGCCCTTTGGTCTCAAAGGTCTTCAACGTCGTACCGTGCTCGATATCGCCAATCGCCGGCACGACCTTGCCGATGAAGGGCACGAACTCTCTCAACGGGACATATTCTCCAAACGGCGCAAGATGAATTTTGTCGTAATAATCCGCGACCACGCCATCGGGATCGACGAGGTATGCTGCGTTCATGCTGCCGTCCGTTTCCGGGTTCGTGCGGTGCGCGCCGGCGAACAGATACGCGCCGGAGTCACGCGCGAGCGTTGACACTTCGTCGATGATTCCCGGCGTTTCGATGTCCTCCATGATCAACGCTTCGGGCCACACGATGAGGTCGATATTTTCGCCGTTCGTCAGTACGCGCGATTTGTCGGCGGCGTTGCGGACCATGTCAACGGCGTACTCGGGGTCCCATTTCATTTCGAGCGGGAAGTCAGCCTGCACGATGGCCGCTTTGAGCGGCTGGCTTTCGTAGTTCGGTGTGCCCATCATCATCGCGCCGATGCCGTGTGTGATGAAAAGCATCACGACTGCAGTGCCGGCACGGAGGATGCGCGCCCGCTTCTCGGCCCACGCCTCGGCGAGTAGCGCGTTAAACGTAACGACAAATGCGCTCACGAGCGGGACCCCGCCGATCGCCGCCCATTGCGCCAACCACAAGTCACTTGCCTGCGAGTACGCGATAGCGCTCCAACCGAACCCGGTGAACGCGAACGACATCACGAATTCCATTGCGCCCCACACGATCGGGAGTAACAGTTCGCGCGGGACCCAAGTTAGTTTCGAAGCCATAAATCGCCACGCCGCGCCCGTTACGAACCAGAACATGGCGAGAATAAACGAGAGCGCGACGTAACCCCACCATGCCCAGCCACCCGCCCAGTAGACATTGCTCATCAGCCATTGAAGCAAGACGAGGTGGAAGACGAATCCCGCGACGAAGAACTGCATGCCGGCAGCGCGCGGCGTCATCGAGTGTGTTCGCCTGACGAGCGGCGCCAGCGCTACCCACGCGAGAGGATAGATGTGGTAGGTCGGAAAAGCGAGTGCAAGCGCGGCGCCGCACAATGCGGGTACGAGATACTGCCGGAGAAATTCGCGCACGTACGAGGAGCTTTCTACAAGTCCTCGTTCATTAGTTGCACTTCCTGCTGCAGTTGCTCGCTGTTCTCCCATTCTTTCCCTTGCCAGAAGTTGAGTGCGCTTTCCATCTCCGGTTTCATTGTACGAAGATCGATGATGGTAGGCGAAATGAAGATGAGCAACTGACTGTTAACGGCGTCGTTCGATCGGGAGCGGAACGGCAAACCGATCACGGGCAGACCCCCGATAAACGGGACCCGCCGCTCCGTCCTGCGGATGACGCGGCTCGATAATCCGCCGATAACCAGCGTCTGCGCGTTTGGAACGATTACCGAACCGATCTGGCGCCGCGCCGAGAAAACCGGCACCTGCAAGCCTTGGATAGGCGTTTCCTTCAAGCGATCGCTCACGTCGAGATTGGGAATCGTGATTCCAATCAAGTCCGGCGCGCGTATCGAAGCCTGTATTTGGATGTTGACGCCGAGGCTGCGCCACGTAATCTTGAGTGTTGGGACCGCCGTCGTGTACTGGACCGTCTGAAACGGGATTTCGTCGCCGGAGCGGATTTCCGCCATGCCGTTATTGGCCACAATCAGTTCCGGTTTCGATATCAGATCGGAGTCCGAAGTCGTCTCGATTCCCCGCAAGATTCCATCAATGGTACCGCGGCCCGTGTCGAGGATCGAGTATGTCAGCCCGGCGCCGCGCTGCGCATTGATAAGGAATTCGCCGGGGCGGGTTGGGTCGGGGATGATTGTGTTCCCGGGGGTCCACGCGGTATCCGACTCAGGTGTAAGCCTGACATTATCGGGATAGGTGTTGCTGTCTGGCGCGGGAAGCGTCGCGCGCAGGTCGCGAGAAGACGGACTGAACGTCTCCGTTCTAACACGTTCCAGCGATCCGCTTTGTTCTTCGCCGCGAACAAACCGCGTGTAGTTCAAGTTCGAGCCAATTTCACGCAGCCCAGCCTCGTCCGTCTGGCTGATCCAAATCTGGATTTGCACCTGCCGAATGTCCGTCAACGTGGGTGGCGGGGGCGGCGCGGGGGTTGGCGCGGCCGCTGGAGGGGCAGCAG
>JABWCD010000049.1 GCA_013359265.1 Candidatus Hydrogenedentota bacterium | reverse complement strand
TCCCGTCGCAACGCTCCAAGACGCCTTAACGACATACCTCAAAACCGGTCAGCTGCCGCCATTACCCCCAAACGTCGCGGCAAACGGCTAAAGTGTTACCTATTTCGTAACGCACTCTTGAAAAGCTCCGCTTTGTATTTCGGACCCAAGTTGGACGCCAGCCCCCATTTCTCCTCGAATGCCAGGCTTCGCCGCTTATGTACGCCTCCGGTCACGCTTACCCTGTTCGCGCGGGGCGGGTTTGGGGGCGTCGGGCTTTCGCATGATGAAGAGGTAGTTGAATCCGCGGAGGAAGTAGTTGCCGGCGATGGCTTCGGTGTGCCAGTGGCGGCGTTTGAGGGATTTGTTGTGGCGGACGACGGCGACGACGTCGATGGGTTCGAAGTATTTCTCGAGGATGGCGAAGAGGCGAAAGCCGATTGGCGCGAACGGTTTTTTCTTGCGCCAGGAGTCGCACACGTAGAGGCCCATGTAGCGTTTCGGGCGCAGGACGCGGTGGATTTCACGGATGACGTGTTCCATCGCGTCGTAGTACTCGGGTGAGAGCGCGTCGAGTTTGCCGATGCAGGCGGGGTCGTCGGAGTAATCGACGTGCGTCGAGTACGGCGGATCGACGAACACGAAGTCGGCCTTTTCGGTTTCGAGCGGCAGCTTGCGCGCGTCCGCGCGGAAGATGTCTTTCCGGAACGGGGCGATGTCGTAGCCGAGCGCGCGGCGTCCGAGATCGCGCGCGACGTCCAGCGTGGTGCCGCTGCCGCACATGGGATCGACGACGAGATCGTTTTTCTTCGTGTAGCGTTCGAGCAGGTTCCAGACGATGTACGAGGGCGTCGCGCCGATGTAGTCCTTGCTGCCTTGTTCGGCGTCGCCGTAGTGCTGGGAGGGGTACTCCCAGAGCGTGGTGGTTTGGAGGGTCAATTCGGGTTTCTTCTGCATGCGAAGCGATTTCCTGACGTGGGTAGTAGCCGGACAGTATAACGAAGTGGGCGTTCGGGGAGATACGCGGGTTGGCACCAGACATCCGGGCAGCGCACGTTTGAATACTTTGACTGTGCCGTGCTCGTGCTCTTGCTCGTCATCGTACTCGCACTCGATACTCGTTCCGATCGATTACGATGACGAGCAAGAGCACGAGCACGAAAGGATGCGTAGGCATTGTTGAAGTGACGAGGTCGTAATCGTCAGCTTCTGACAGTCTACCATGGCGTGACAGACGGGTATTGCGATTGGCGTGCTCTTCGCTATTTCGCGTCCGCGAGCACGATTCGCCATTCGGGATCGCCGTTGCGTGCGGTTGCGGTGGTTACCGTGAACGTCACGTCGCGTTGCACGCTTTTGCCTTGCGCGCTGACGGACTGCGCGACGATGTACTGGCCCGTGGGCGCTTGTGACGGCAGCGTGAACTCGATGGGACTTTGCCATGTGCCGTCGGTGCGGGTTGAGGTACTGTCGTAGAGCTCCTTCACGGCCTTGCCGTCCTTCTTCAGGATGAACGTCTCGCGGACGGCGACGCCGTTCGGGCCGCCGCCGAGTGCCGCGTATTCCATGGTCGCGGTTGCGTTCGCGCCGGGCTTGACGTTCACCGGCGTCACCTTGGTGCCGTCGGTCATCGTCAGCGAGAAGCCGCTTGCCGGATCGATGTTCTGCTGTTGCGCCGTTTGCTGCGCGTTCGCCACTTGGCGCGCGCGGACCTTGTGTATGCCCCAGCCTGCCAAGCCACCGATGGCAGCGCCGATCAACGCGCCCTCGCCGGCATGGCCGGATTGGTGACCTATTACCGCGCCCGCGCCCGCGCCGACGACCGCGCCGAGTCCCGCGGACTGGCCGGCGGTCTCGCAACCGAGCGTGACCAACGCAATCGACAGGGCGACCGCAATCGCCTTTCGCGAACGCATATGTGTCTGCATGGATTTCATTGTTGTCTCCTCCTAATTCACACGAATGGCCGGGCGCTTGTTCACCTGCACGTCGCGGAAAATGTCCGCGTCCGATTGCGGCACGGGCGTGCGCGGGACAGGCACCGGCGTCATCTCTTGCGCGGGACGCCGCGCACGTTCGGAAAACGACTCCGTTCCGCCGGTCGGCGGCGCAAAATTCGGCGTCGCAGGCGTCTGCTGCGGCACCGGAGTTCTGCGCGGCTCTTCCTTGGGGACGGTTTGCTTCGGGACGATCACCGGCGCGGGTGCCTCGTCCGCAGGCTCGACGGACGACGGCTCGTCCGATTTCGATTCGGCTTTAGGTTGACCGGTTTCTTTCACCGGCGCGGGCGTTGTGTCAATCGGTTTCTCGGCGGTCGGCGTCGTGTCCAACGAAACTGGCGCGGGCGCTTCCGGCGTGGCCGGCGCGCTCGGTTCCGAGACCGGTTGCGATTGCGCGGCGCCGGATACGGCGGACGCTGGCGCCGTTACCGCAGGCGACGGCGTGGGGGCGGGGCTCGCAGGAACGACGCCCGTCGCGGATTGTTGCGGCGTTGGGACCGGCTGGTCAGACGTTGTGAACGATCGGAAGAAGAAGAAGTTGCCCAATACCACGAATGCCACCGCGGCAACCACGCACGCGATCGCGATCACGGTCCGGTTGGCGTTCTTTGCGCCGTCCACGCGGCGCTGGAAGAGCCAACTGGTTGTGACCGGGTCCGCAACCGGCGGCGGCATCGGGACCATTGCGGTAACGGGCTGCGCGTTGTCCGAGGCGGCCACCGTATTTGCGACGGCCAACGTCGTGATGGCGCCATGCGCTTTCGTGAGGCGTTTGAGCGCCTGCCTGAATTCGACCGCGGATGCGAAGCGGTTCACGGGCTGCTTTGCGAGCGCCTTCTGCACGACTTCCGTCAACTGCGCGGGATACGTCGC
The DNA here is from genome assembly GCA_013359265.1 of Candidatus Hydrogenedentota bacterium. Classification (NCBI taxonomy): domain Bacteria; kingdom Pseudomonadati; phylum Candidatus Hydrogenedentota; species Candidatus Hydrogenedentota bacterium. The sequence continues at coordinate 5,342 of JABWCD010000049.1, read as the reverse complement.
GTCGAGTCCGGTATCGATCGGCGGCGGCGGCGAATTCAGGTGGCCATGAAAAATGTCCGTAATGGTGCCCTGAAACGGCGGACGTTTCGCGAGCATCTGATACAGCACGACGCCCATTGCGTACACGTCCGACGCGGGGGAGAGCGGACCGAACTGTGTGCCCGCGATTTGCTCGGGCGACATGTAAATGGGCGTGCCCGGGCCGGACCCGCCTTCGCGCGTAAGCATCGTTGCGCCATCGACGGGATTCATCAACCGCGCGATGCCGAAGTCCATCAACTTTGCCGTGTACGCGCCGGTTTCGGATTGCGTCAGCATGATGTTCGCGGGTTTCACGTCGCGGTGCACGATGCCTTGCGCGTGAATCTTCGCCAACGCTTCGAGGACCTGGCACGCGATCGAGACGCTCTCGCGCCACGTGAGGTACATCGAGCCGAGCCGCGCCTTCTCGATCACGTCCTTCAAGGTCGAACCATCGACGTACTCGATGATCAGGTGGATTTGTCCGTCTTCCTCGATGCGGTCGTATAGTGTGATGACGCTCGGGTGCGCGCCGAGTTGCGCGTGCATGACGCACTCGCGCTCGATGCGCTTGCGCACCTCGGTCATCTTGCAGTATTCCTGCTTGAGCGATTTGACGGCAACAAGCCGGCCGAGCCGCAGGTCTTCGGCGAGGAACACGTCGCCCATACCGCCCGAGCCCAGGCACCGCGTGACGCGATACCGGCCCTGCAGCAGTCTCGTTCCTTCGCTCGGTTGAGTCGATGTGCCCTGCGCGCTAGTCATATCGCCCCGAATGTTACCCTGGTTTAGACCACGCTATCCGGTACCGGGTTGACGCCGTACGCACCCAACTTGGACTCTGACAACATCATAAAGCCTGAGGGTGGGTAGTGTCACGGCTGACCCGCCGTTTGGCGCAAACAGGGGAATTCCTGTTACACTCACTGTTGACGGCTGGCCGTGGGCAGTTATTCAAGGGGAGCGCCAGCCTCGCCCGTTACGCGGTAAGGAAGAGGAGACCCGCGTTGTCGTTACACCTGCTCGACGACCTGCGCGAGCGGCCTGTGCGTTTTATCGTCGGTATGATGTCGGGGACATCCTGCGACGGCGTGGACGCCGCCCTCGTGCGATTGAAGCGCAACGGCTCGAAGACGCGCGTCAAGCTAATCGCGTTCAAGACATTGCCCTATTCCGCGCCGCTGAAGGCGCGCCTCCTCACGGACAAGAAAGACGCCAAAGAAGTTTGTTCGCTGTCGTTCGAGCTGGGCCAGATATTCGCCCAGGCCGCCGAGTCCATGCAGGAGGAAGCCAAGCAGCACGAGTGCAGCGTCGATCTCATCGCGTCGCACGGCCATACCATCGCGCATTGTCCGCCACGTAAGGACCAGACGGGCTGCGGCACGCTCCAGATCGCGGAACCCGCGATCATCGCGGACCGCACGGGCGTACCGGTCATCTCCGATTTTCGAGTGCGCGACATGGCCGCGGGCGGGCAGGGTGCGCCGCTGGTGCCGTACGCGGATTGGGTCTTGTTCCGGCAGCGTGACGAGACGGTGGGCTGCCTCAATATCGGCGGAATCGCGAATATCACTGTTGTCACCCCAAAGCTGCGCGACGTCTTCGCGTTCGACACCGGCCCCGGCAACATGCCCATCGATGGCGCGATGCGATTGCTCACGCGCGGGCAGCAGCACCTCGACTGGGACGGAGCGAGCGCGGCGAAGGGGAAGGTCCTCGACGGGCTACTCGAGCGGCTCCTCGACCATGACTATTTCGACAAGCTACCCCCGAAATCTACGGGCCGGGAAGAGTTCGGGGAGGGCGTGTACCTGCCGCAAGAAATCCTCAGCAGAGCACAATACGCGCCGGAGGACGTAATGGCGACAGTCACGTTTGCCGTTGCGCGAAGCATTGCGCTGGCCCACCAGCGATTCATCGCCCCGCTACATACGCTGACGCAAATCATCGTCAGCGGCGGCGGCGCCCGAAACCGCGTCCTGATGAAATGCCTCCGGCAGGAATTCGCGCCTATCGAAGTCAGGACCAGCGATAAGATGGGACTGCCTGGAGATGCCCGCGAGGCCATCGCGTTCGCCATTCTGGGTAACGAGTCGCTCTGTCTTTCCCCCTCGAACGTCCCGGGCGCCACCGGTGCGCTGCACCCGGCGATTCTGGGGAAAGTAACGTTTTAAGCCATTGGTTCACAAAGGCTTAGTCGATATTCTGCCGAGGGTGAATTGGCAATAATTCCCTCGCATTGACTTGATCTTATCCGTTTCTCCCGCTTACCCCGGTTATGTCTGCATGAAATGCGGTATAATTGTAACAGCATTGGTTCGGGGAAAGGCAGGGACACGTGAGTTTTTTGGACACAAGTGCGATCCTCGCGCCCGGGCACGTTAAGACCTCGTCTTGGGCGCAGATGTGGTGGCTCACCACCGTGCGCGGTTACGAGGTCGAGAAGGTGATGCGCTTTCCGAAGCGCTACCGCATGGGCCGCCTCGTTTACGGCCAGTCGTGGGTTTTGCGGCCGCCAGTACGGCAAAATTAACAGACAACAACTCTTGCAACGGCCGAATTGTGGACTGTTCCAGCGATGTTCCGCGACGCTCTATCTGTGTTTATTTATGGATTCTGTTGAGCGCAGACGCGACTTCCCGGATGCGTCACAGATCCATTGGGGCTTTGACATAAGCGCCATGTAAAAATAACTTACCGCCGCACTTCGAGTACGTCTCTCAATCGCTCAATACTCGTAGCAGGTGAGTCGGCTCGTGAACGACAGCCAATGCGTCAATCTCCGCGACGGCCTTTCGCACGGATGACTCGACTGTCCGCTCTGTCATTAATATGACATGCACCCGGTCTTCCTCGTGCTTTTCCTTCTGGCTGACGCCGCCGATGCTGACTCCGTGGTTACCGAGGATGGTGCAGATGCGGCCGAGGACACCGGGGATGTCGCGAGTGGTCATGCGGAGGTAGTACTTTCCTTCCACGAGACCCATGTCGCGGACAGGCCGTTTTTTGGCGTAGGCGAACGGGGCCGGGGCCGGTGAATCTCCCCGGCGTGCGATGTCGATGATGTCCGCGACGACGGCGCTGGCGGTGGGCATGCGCCCGGCGCCGCGCCCGTAGTAGAGGGTCGCGTCGGAGACGTCGCCCTTCACGTACACGGCGTTGAACTCGTTGCGCACGGATGCGAGCAGATGGTCCTCCGGCACAAGTGTGGGGTGGACGCGCACCTCGATCTCGCCGTTGACACTGCGGACGATCGCGAGCAACTTGATGAGATATCCCATCTCCATCGCGTACGTCACGTCTGCGTGGGTCACCTTCGTGACGCCCTCGACGTGAATCTCGTCGAGGTTCACCTCCGTCGAGTAACAGAGCGATGCGATGATCTGGCACTTGTGCGCTGTGTCGTGGCCTTCGATGTCGAGATCGGGCGGGGTCTCCGCAAAGCCGAGCCGCTGCGCAATCTTCAGCGCGTCGTTGAAATCGTGGTTGTCGTAGGTCATCCGGCTGAGAATGTAATTGCAGGTGCCGTTGAGAATGCCGCACACAAATTCGATCCGGTTCGCGGCCAGGCCCTCGCGCAGGGCCTTGATGATTGGTATACCGCCCGCGACGGACGCTTCGTAGCGCAATTCAACGCCGTTTTTCACCGCCGCCGCGCACAGTTCCGGGCCATGGTGCGCGAGCAGCATCTTGTTTGCGGTGACGACGGACTTGCCGGCGTTCAGCGCCGCGAGGATGAACGATTTGGCGGGATTGATCCCGCCGATCAATTCGCATACGACGTGCACGCCGGGATCGGCGATCAGCGCTTTTGCGTCGGTGCTCGTCGTGATGCCGCCAAGATCGAAGTCCTTGAACAACTCCGCGCGCGCGTCCGCGACGTGTACGAGCGAAACATCGACGCCCGCTTTACCCTTGATTACGTCGCGGTTCGAGCGGAGCGTGCGAATCACGCCGCCGCCTACTACGCCCGCTCCGATTACTCCGACGCCGATGGACATGTATCACGTTTCCTTGTTGTCGTCTTGCTCGGACACGAGCAGGGATTCCAATTGAGGGATGAGCTCCGGTAACTTCTCAGAAGCGGTAGACCAAACGACGATCACGTCAACGTCGGAGTACGCATGGATGAGCCTGTTGCGCATTGCAGTCATGCGCTGCCACGGGATATCCGGATGTCTAGCGCGCACATCCGGCGAAACTCGGCTTGCCGCTTCTCCAATCACGCAGAGTGCGCGGACGAGATGGCTTTCGTTTTGTGGAATTGCCTGGATTTCGTGCAGCGACTTTCCTGCACAGAATTCGCTCGCGGTCCGTGCCCACTTCAACATGTCCTGCACAAAAAGTAAATCGGACTTACGCGGCATACTGCACGGCCGCGTTTCGGAGCACCTCGTCGCGAAAATAACGGCTCAGACTTGCAGGCGTGTGCAAGTCCACTTTTCGCGCAACCAAAACGGCCAATTCGTCCTGCTGGTCGAAGAGCGTAAAAAAGTCCGGCACATGGCCCTCGGCATATTCCACCAGCACGTCCACGTCGCTGTCGTCGCGAAAATCGTCCGTGGTAACAGAGCCGAACAACGACAGCTTAACGATATGGTGCCGGCGGCAAAACTCGGCAATCTTCTCCTTGTCGATCTCGATTTGTACGCCCATGACAACGATCCTCGAACAATGCGCACATTCTACTGGACACGTACCGGCAGGGGCGAGACGCCGTCCGAGCCGGGATACCGAATCTCAAATCTCACATTTCAGAGCGCCTATCGCGGAGATCACGACAGAACAATCAGATTTCGAGCACGCACAGCACGTCGCCGACGGAAACTTCGTCGCCTTCCTGCACGAGTTTTTCCTGCAGGAGGCCGCTCTTCGGCGCGGGCAGGCTGAACGCCGCCTTGTCCGTCGTCAACTCGACGATGTCTTCGCCTTCCTTGACGTTGTCACCTTCCTCGACGAGCCAGTACGACACGGTCGCCATGTCGCCGCCGTCGTCGCCCAGGGTGGGTAGTTTCACTTCGTAGGTCATTTCTCAATTGTCTCCTTCGCTATGCACATCGATGCCGCGCCATCACGGCACAGTGTTACACTCTCTTGCCTGAATCGAACCTTTCTCGCACGTATATTGCGACTGGAATAACCACGGCCAGAAATGCGGTCAGACCAATCCCAACGTAGTCGTAGCTCTTTTCTTCTGGAAGCACCAACCAAATCGCGAAAAACGTAATTCTTTAGCCGAGTGAAGCATTTATGGAAACTGCCGATAAACATAATGCTTGGATTCAGTCGAGGGACGGAGGTTTTGGTGACCCAGCAGACGG
>JABWCD010000048.1 GCA_013359265.1 Candidatus Hydrogenedentota bacterium | reverse complement strand
CACAGCGCCACATCATGGCCTCTTATCGCGAAGGGATTGCAGGGCAACATCCAAGAACCATCGCCAGCATCGCCTCGTCGTGATTTCTCACGACGCCCCTTGGCCCTTTTATCCCAACGGGATTACAGCGCGCAGCCCAGGGTAGACCCGCCGGAGCCGCTTCGGCGAAGACGGGTCTACCCTGGGTATCCGTGCGCTCTACATCTCTCTCCTCAACCCTGTAGGGGTTGAAGCCGTGCGCGCGCGATGCGATTCTTTGGTGTAGGTCGCTGGAGCGCCGTGAGGAGATATTTATGCCGCAATCGCATTCCGCCATTTTCATTCACGCGACGTGGTCGACGAAGGAGCGTTACCCATTTCTCCGGGACGCCGGGGTACGCGGGCGAATGTGCGAATACGTCGGCGGCGTGTCGGGCAAATTGGGGTGCGCGCCGATCATTGTCGGCGGTGTGGAAGACCATGTGCACATCCTCGCGCGAGTCGCGCGCACGGAGTGTGTGGCGGATTGGATCAAGGAAATGAAACGCGCATCGAGCGCGTGGGTGAAGGAGGCCGACGCAAGCGTCCGCAAATTCCAATGGCAGGCGGGATACGGGGCGTTTTCGGTGAGTTATTCGAATATTGGAAGTGTGGAGCGGTACATCGCAAACCAAGATGCGCATCATCGCAAGCAAACGTTTCAGGATGAGTTTCGGCGGTTCTTGCGCAAGCACGGAATCGAGTGGGACGAACGGTATGTGTGGGATTGATTCTGCAACCCCTTCAGGGTTGAAGAGGATGGGGTGGGGCGCTTGGCTTCCCAGGGTAGACCCGCCTTCGTCGAAGCGACTTCGGCGGGTCAACCCTGGGCTGCGCGCTGTAATCCCGTCGGGATAAGGAGGACATGATGTGGTGCTGTGCCCACAAAACGAGCTCGACAAGGACCCACAGGAGGTTTGGGCGGCGCGCAGTAATCAATTCAGGATCGGAGAGGCCAGGGCACGGATTCGTGGCAATCCGATTGTCCTCGCCCGTGTAATGAAGTAGAGTAACCCTCTGTAAACTGGTCGATCGTCAGGTGAGTAACGGCGCGAGAAAGTGAGGTAGGTGCGAGATGAAACATATTCGGCCGATCGGTAAGAGTAAGCAGCCCCAGCTCGCGGCCTCGCTGCTCAAGGCGCTCAAGGGCAACAAGAAACCGCCCTTTAACGGAACCATGACGTTGTAGCGCCGGCGCTTTGCACGGCCGATCCGTGACGACTGACGCGCCTTTATACCCCGCGGGCGACTGCGAACACGACGTTTGTCCCGTCGATATCGGCGCGTTGGCGCGTGGCCTGCGGCCGGTGGCGAGTTGGGCGGCGGTCGTGCTGTGGTGGTCGATCTTCGTCGTGTTGACGATTGCGTGCATCCATCCAAATGGCGTGACGGTATCGGTCGTGTGGGTGTATGTCGCCGTGCTGGTGTGGAAACGACGCTCGCGGCGCAGCGCGTTTCACCGCAACATGGCCGGGTTGCCGTGCCTGTCGCGCGCAGCGGCCCTGGACCCGCCGAAGGAGTGGCCCAAGGTCGCGGTGTTGGTCCCCGCGCGCGACGAAGAGGACAACGTCGAAGTAGCCGCGCGCTCCGTCGCCGCGCTGCGTTACCCGAACCTCGACGTTTGGTTCGTGAACGATCACTCGACCGATCGGACGCCCCGTATTCTCGACGGCGTCCAGCGTGACTATCCGAACGTACACGTCCTGCACGATCCGCCAATTGTTGACGGCTGGTTTGGAAAGTCCAACGCACTTTGGCAGGCCGTCCTTCAACTCGAACGCACCGGCGACTACGATGCCGCGGGTCCGAGTCCCGAAGGCGGTCCCCCACATCGTCTCGACAATTGCGGCTATCTGCTGTTCGCCGACGCCGACGTAGTGTTCGAGCCCGAGATGCTTCAGCACGCCGTCGCGCTGGCCGAACGCGACCGGCTGGATTTCCTCACCTGCATGCCTCGATTAATCGCGAAGACCTGGGCCGAGCAGTTCCTGCTCCCGACAGGGTGGAAAGGAATCGTTGAAGGCGCCGACTGCGAGCGCCTGAACGATCCTCGCTCATTTCCAATCGGCATTGGCGCGTTCATGCTCGTGAAGTACTCCAGCTATCGGGCGTGCGGCGGCCATAAGGCGCTGGGCCAGTGGCATCCCGAGGACACGCTGCTCGCCGCCGCCGTGAAGCATGCCGGCGGCCGCGTTGGGTTCGCGTGGACGCCGGATTTGATGCGGGTCCGGTTCTACGAGGGATACCGGCAGGTCAAGAAAAACACGTTGCGCAAGACGCGCATCTTCTTTGGCAACCAGGTTCAACTCCCGCTCGCGATGATGGCCCTGCGTCTCAGCACAACATTGATGGCGCTGCCCATGATAGTCGCCGGCGTCCTCCCGCAGCTACTCGCAGGACGCTTCGACCTCGTCCCGGCCTTGCTTGCCGCGGCCGGAATCGTCGTGTACGTCGACGAGGCGCGCGAATACAAGGGTGTCGACCGCATCGCGCAATTCCACCCCTTGGTACCCTGGCTGCACCCCATCTCCGGCGCGCTTCGCGTCTGGTTCGCGCTCTCGCTCGCCGGGCAGATCATCGCGAAAAGACCCATGGAATGGCGCGGCCGCCGGGAATTCGGAAGGATGAATTCGTAATCCCGTGTCCATTCTCTTGTCTCCACGCTGCGCCCAGTCCAACCTACGTTGCCCGGGGGGCGCCAAGCACGCGGTCACCATGAAATAAGGACTTACGACGATTCTGCCCCCCCGCCCCCCTTGATTCGCCAAAGAAGGAAAAATGCACCCCCATGAGGGGGTGGGAGCTTAACCGCCTGCGCGCGGACAAAGTGCGGGGACTTGGGTGAGCGATCGCGCGTCAGAAGTGGCCTTTCTACCGAAACTTCGGCGAAAAAGGATGCAACGCAGCGTGCGAAGGAAGTGGCGCTGTATGGTGGACCACGCTATCGGCGCGGTAATGACAGGGCCGTAGGGTTGTAGCTATAATGTAGTATCGAGCGGTGGTTTGCGCGGGTGCGGGGCCTGAAGTGAGGAGTTCAGTAGGAATGGCGCGGGAAGTCAGGAACCGCCATGCGGCGCGGGCGTGCGTTTTTGCGGCCTGCGCGTGCTTTCTTTTTGGCCTGACCGCTGCCGCCGAGGGCAAGGTCGAGCTCGAGGTCGAAGACGCGGGCGGGTTTGCCGGCGGGCAAGTGACCGTAAACGTACGGATGGAAGCCGACCCCCGGCCGAGCGCTATCGCCTTTTGGCTCGAGTATGATACGAACAACCTGACCTTCGTGGATGCGTATCCCGGCGCGGTCGTGACGCTCGCGGGCAAGGACGTGTCGTGGGACTTTCCGGAGCCGGGCCGCATCTCGTTCTTGATTTTCGGACTGAACGACCTTCGCATCGCGTCGGGAATCATTCTCTCGATCACGTTCGCAATTGACGATGATGCGCAGCCCAACGACGAGTTCGATCTTATAGGCTTGAACTATTCCGCGACGGGTCCCAACGCCGAGCCCATTCGGACGGAATTCGACAACGGCGAGATCGACGTCCTGCAGTGTTTCGAGCCCGCCGCGCCGACGAGCTTCGTCGCAACGGACGGTATATTCGGCGATCACATTCAGTTGTCGTGGCTGCCGGTGTTCGGCGCGCAGTCCTACACCATTTTGCGCAGCACGATAAACGACCCCGGTACCGGGACGGTCATCGCGGTGACGGTGCTGCCGTTCTATTCCGACTTCAGTGCGCAGGGCCCGAGCTTTGTGTCGACCGGCGGCGGTGGATGCGGCGGCACCACCGGGCAATCGCTCCGGTACACCGAGTATTACTATTGGGTGCGCGCGCAGAACATCTGCGGCCAAAGCGCATATACCGCGGCGGAGAGCGGTTGGCGCGGCAAGTCCGGCGACGCCGCGAAGGCTGGCGTAACGCCGGATGCCCTGCCCGCAAGCGTCGACGAAACGACGACGCAGTTCGCGCTGCGGCTATCGGGCGGCAGCGACATCCTCCCCGAATCGATCGATGGTTCCGTCGATTCCGAATCGATCGCGATCGACTCGATAGAATGGCGGCCGGCCGCAGACTCGAACGCCGAGGGTTGGGCAATTGTGACGCTTTCGTCGCCGCTCGCCGCCGACGTATCGATTACGATACGCGTGTCGGCCAGGAACTCGAACGGCGAAACCGTCGATGCGACGCACACGTTCGCCTGTGACGGACCGCTCGACGTCGCTCCGGAGTCCACCAACGCAAAGTCGGCGGACGAGATTGTTGTTGTGCAGGCAGTTGCGCCCGGCGTGCCCGATTTCGTTGCGTCAATGGGGCCGCGCTACGCGGTCTCCCCCGCGCTTCCGTTTGCGTCGCCGCAGCGCGTGGCCATTCCCGTGCCGGACGGCGTCGAGCCGGGCGAGATGGCGCCTCATCTGTACGTTGCCGGCGCAGGTTGGTGCCCGGCCCCGTTTGTTGACGGGTGGGTCGTCCCTGGGTCGCTGAGCGTCGCTGATGTGGACGGCGTCTCATGCGTGACGTTCGACGCCAACTACGGTGGCCTTGTCCAACTCGGCTATCTGGCGCCGCCCGCCGTGCCCGCGCCGTCGAACTGGGCGGGCGGCCTTCCGATGGCAATCGCTGTGTTGGCGATCCTCGCTGCGTCCGCCCTCCGCCGCAGCCATCCGACCGTGAAGTAGCGCCGATCGGCGCGAATTTTTCCCTTTTTGTCAATCCACAACACCACAAGTGGTTGGTGCTAGCCCCGTGACAAACCCCACCAATTGTCATCAATACAGTTGACACCATCAATATATTGTGGTATCTTGCGCGTTAGCAGGCTTGAGCATCTATGGGTTGAGTATCGGTTTCGATGCTCGCTTAAGCCTAAGGGGTGAAAAGACATAGCGCACGCCGTGCGCCGGAAGGCTTACCGCCGTGAACGCGGACACCATTCTCGAACTGGGCCGTAACGCTCTGCTGGTCACCCTTCTTCTGTCCGCCCCGATGCTCGTATCCGGCATGTTGATCGGCCTGATCATCAGCGTCTTCCAGTCCGTCACGCAGATTCAGGAGATTACGCTCACCTTTGTACCCAAAATCCTGGTGGTCATGGTGGCGTTCGTCCTGTTTTTGCCCTGGATGATCGCGGTGATGTTGACCTATGCCAAACCGATGTTTGGGGGGTTCACGGGCCTGATCTACTGACCCATAGGGAGTTTGCTCGGCCGCCGAGCGTCGCCCAACAAACTCGAAGGGAGTTTGGGACACTGCGTGTTCCGTCCGCGCATGTTCGAAATCGAAGTATTCAAAGTCTTTCTGCTCGTACTGGTCCGGTTCACGGGTCTCATCGTGGCCGCGCCGGTGCTTGGCTCGAACAACATTCCGGTCATCGCGAAGATCGGACTGTCCGGGCTGACCGCCCTTTTGATTACGCCCACCGTTCCCGCGCTCGATCAGCCGCTCCCCGATGATGCGTTCGCGCTCGCCTCGATGGCGGCGGGCGAACTGATGATAGGGCTGATGATCGGCTTCGTGATGACGATTGCGTTCGCCGCGATACAGGTCGGTGGTCAGGTGCTCGACATGCAGACCGGTTTCGGCCTGATGAACATCTTCAATCCCGCGATGGAAACCCAGGTGCCGATCTTCGGCTTTTTCCTGTTCCTCATTGCGGCCTTGTACCTGCTCGTCACCGACGGACACGCCATGATGATCCGCGCGCTGGCATCGACGTATAGCGGGATTCCGCTGGGCGGGTTCGTCGCCAAACCGGAATTGCTCTTCGAGGTCAGCACCTGGGGCCGGGTGATGTTTATCGATGGATTCCTCATTGCCGCGCCCGTGGCGGGCGCGCTGATGCTCGCGTACATGACCATGGGCCTGCTGGGCCGGCTGATTCCGCAGATTCACCTGTTTGTCATCGGGTTTCCAATCACCATCGCGATGGGGCTGCTAATCGTGGCGTTGTCGTTGTCCGTGTACCTGCAACTGCTCGATGGCATGTTCTACCGCATGTTCAGGGACGTTGGTTCCTTGATCCGAGGACTCGCGTAGCATGGCGGAAGAAACCGGCGGCGAAAAGACATTACCGGCGTCGCAGCACAAGATTCAGAAGGCGCGCGAAGAGGGGAACATTGCGAAGAGCCAGGACCTGAGCGCGGCATTTTCGCTGCTCGTGGCGCTTGGGGGAATCTGGTATTTGGGTCCGGGTGCGATGAAGGCGTTATTGGAGGCGACGCACTACTACTTCTCCAACATCTCGCGCATGGACATCACCGCGGCGAACTTCCCCAACTTTTCGATCGGCACGTTGTGGTTGACGACCAAGGCAGCGTGGCCGCTTGTCGTGCTGCTCCTGCTTTCCGGGCTGGCCATGAATTTCATTCAGGTTGGCTTTTTGTTTGCGCCGAAGTCGATCGTGCCGAAGCTGAACCGCCTGAATCCGATTTCCGGCTTCAAGAAATTCTTCTCCGCGCGCTCGGCGGTGGAACTGATTAAGGCTATCGTAAAGCTTGCCGTAGTCAGCGCGGTCGTCTATTGGGCGTTGCGCGACCGCTGGGACGAAGTCGTTGCCGCGGCCTACCTGACGCCGCTTGGCGCGGGTATTGCCGTCAGCAAACTCGTATTGTCGGTGTGGCTGCGGATCGTCATTGCGATGCTCATCCTCGGGATTCTCGATTTTGGGTTTCAACGCTGGCAGTACGGCCGCGACCTGATGATGACGACGCAGGAGGCGAAGGAAGAGGCACGTCAATTCGAGGGCGATCCGCGCATTAAACAGCGCATCCGCCAGATTCAACGGCAAATGGCGATGAAACGCATGATGGCGGAGGTGCCGAAGGCGGACGTAATCATCACCAACCCGATTCGATTCGCGGTTGCACTGCGCTACGACGTGGCGAACATGCAGGCGCCTATCGTCGTCGCGAAAGGCGCGCGGCTGCTCGCCAAGCGCATCCGCGAGATTGCCGAGGAACACGACGTGCCGATCGTCGAGAAGCCGGATCTGGCGCGGGCGCTGTTCAAAAGCATCGAAGTTGGACAGGCGGTACCCGAGAACCTGTTCAAGACCGTCGCGGAGGTACTCGCCTTCGTGTACAAGATCGACAAACGCGAAGAGAAGATTCGCGAGCGCGCCGCATTCAATGCGATGCCGCTCGGCACCTGATAACAGCGGATAGACATGGCAGCAGTACCGAACGAAATCACGGGGCAGCGCGCAAATGGCCTGGGCAACCAGGACATCGCGCTTGCGATGTGCGTTGTCGCAATTCTGCTTGTCCTCGTTATTCCGATCCCGACGTGGTTGCTCGACATTCTGTTGACGGTCAATATCTCGCTGTCGGTTGTGGTGCTCATGGCGACTATCTACTTGCGGCAGCCCGTTGAATTCGCCGTCTTTCCGTCATTGTTGTTGATGCTGACGTTATTCCGGTTGAGCCTAAATGTCGCCTCGACGCGCCTTGTTCTTGCACAGGCGAACGCCGGCGCGGTCATCGATGCGTTCGGCGGGTTCGTCACCAGCGGCAGCTATATCGTCGGCGCGGTCATTTTCGCGATCCTCGTTGTCATTCAGTTCGTGGTGATTACGCGCGGCGCGACGCGCATTTCCGAAGTGGCCGCGCGCTTCACGTTGGACGCGATGCCCGGCAAACAAATGGGTGTGGACGCCGACCTGAACGCCGGCCTTATCACCGAGGAACAGGCGCGCGCGCGCCGCCGCGGCATCGAGCGCGAAGCGGACTTTTACGGGGCCATGGACGGCGCGACGAAGTTCGTGCGCGGCGACGCCATTGCGGGTCTCATTATTACCATTGTCAACATCATCGGCGGATTCATCATCGGTATCGTGATGCACGGCATGTCCGTTATGGACGCGTTGCAGGTGTACACGCGGCTGACCATTGGTGACGGCCTCGTGTCGCAAATCCCGGCGCTCATCGTCGCCACCGGTGCGGGCATGCTGGTTACGCGCACGGCGTCGGATGACAATCTCGGCGCGGACCTGTCCCGACAACTCATGCGGTATCCGCGCGCGCTTGGTTTGAGCGCCGCGCTCCTTGCGCTCTTCGGGATCGTTCCCGGCATGCCGACGATTCCGTTCCTGCTCGTCGCCGCCGCGCTGGGCGCCGCTGCCATTCAATCCGGCCAAGCGCTGCAGCGCGATAAGGAAGAGGCCGACGCGCGGGACCGCGCCAAGAAAGAGGGCGAAACAAAAGCGGAACCCACGAAAACCGAGGACCTGCTCAACGTCGATACGCTCAAGATCGAACTCGGCTACGGCCTCATTGGGCTTGCCGACGGGAAACAAGGCGGCGATCTGTTGCAGCGCGTTCAGATCATCCGGCAACAGATGGCGACAAAGATGGGGTTCATCGTCCCGGTCGTCCGCATTGTTGACAACATGCGGCTGCGCCCGAACGAATATCGCGTGAAACTGCGCGAAAGCGAGATCGCGCGCTACGAACTCATTCCGGATTTCTATCTCGCGATGAACACGGGCCTCGTGGAAGAGGAGATCGACGGGCTGCCGACAAAGGAGCCAGCGTTCGGATTGAGCGCGATCTGGGTGTCGCAGGCGCAGCGCGATCGCGCCGAACGCCTCGGGTACACGATTGTCGAACCGAGCGCGGTGCTGGCGACGCACCTCACCGAATTGCTCATGATGTACGCGCCGGAAATCCTGAGCCGGCAGGACACGCAGAACCTGATCGATCACGTCAAACAAAGCGCAAAGACGGTTGTCGAAGAGTTGGTGCCGAATGCGCTCAATGTAGGCGAGGTGCAGAAGGTGCTGCAGGCCCTCCTGCGCGAGCGCGTCTCGATCCGCAATCTCGAAATCATTCTGCAGACATTGGCCGATTATGCGCCGCGCACGCGCGACACCGAAGTGCTCACCGAGTATGCGCGTCATGCGCTGGCGCGGCAAATCTGCGCGTCGTACGCTGATGAGGAAGGTCAACTGCGCGTGGTGACGCTTGCGCCGGAACTGGAGCGCGAATTACTCGATGCGATCCGTCAGGCGGACGCGGGCGAATACGTGCCCATCGATCCGAAGCGCGCGGAGGAAATCGCGAAGGCAACGGTGCAGGCCGTGCAGCCGCTGGTATTGTCGGGGCAGGAGCCGGTCGTGCTGACATCCGCTCAGGTGCGGCGTTACTTCCGCCGCATCGTCGAGCGCCACATGCCGAAGCTTGTCGTGCTCTCGTACAACGAAATCGACCCCGCGATCCGGTTGGAAAGCGACGGACAGGTGACCACGTAGCATGGCGCAGGAATTCCACCGTTTTCGCGGCACCTCGTTGAACGAGGCGTATCATCGCATGCGCGAGAAATTAGGGGACGACGCAATTGTGTTGCGAACGACCCAAGTACGAGGGGAGGGACTGTTGGGATTTTTCGGCAAGAAGGCCATCGAGGTGACGGCGTCCGCTGCGCCGCGGCCCGCGACGCAGCCGGCCCCCGCCGCGGCACGCCAGTATGCGGAAACGGCGCGCACCATGCGCGTTGCATCGGACGAAAACGTGGCGAACTCGGTCGCATACTTCCAAAAGATAGTCAGCGACGCGCAACAGCGCGTGGCGCAGCGGCGCGCGCAGGCAGCGCCGAAGGTCGAATCGAGCGCGGTGGTGCCCTTCAAGCGCACGTTACCGCAGGCTGCGCCGGGCGATTCGCTGCACAAGGAACTGCGCGAACTGCGGGAGTTGGTGCAGGTGCTCGTCGCCGAAACTCCCGGCGCGGCGGTGCCAATGGAGTGCGCGCCGCACTACAAGCGCCTTCTCGACGTCGGCGTGACACGCAAGATCGCCGCGGGATTGATGTCCGCCGTTGTCCGCGAGTGCGACGTCGATCTTCTCCGCGACCCGCGCGTGTTTCAGCAGCGTCTCGATATTGAAATGCGTAAGACCGTGCGCGTCACCGGCGGAATTGGGTTGACGGCCGGAACGTGCAAACGCATTGCGCTCGCGGGCGCGACAGGCGTCGGCAAGACGACGAACCTCGCCAAGCTCGCGGCAACGTACGCCGTCACGCACCGGGCGCGCGTGGGACTGATAACAGCGGACACCTACCGCGTCGCCGCGCCGGAGCAACTGCGCGTGTACGCGAACATTATCGGCATTCCGCTCTATGTCGCGAACGACGCGCGGGAAATGCAGCGCGCGCTGGATTCGACGCGCGATTGCGACCTTGTGCTCATCGACACGGCAGGCGGCAGCCAGTTCAACAAGGGGCAGTTACGCGAACTGCGGGATATGCTCGCCGCGGCCAATCCGCATGAAACCATCCTTGTGCTCGGCGCAAGCACGCCGTTCGAAGACGCGCGCTGCATAGTCGAGAATTTCTCGCTGGTGAAGCCAACGGCACTGTTCTTCACCAAGCTTGACGAGACACGCCGCTACGGCCACTTTTACAGCCTGGCGCTGGAGAGCGGCCTTCCCTTGAGCTATTTCAGCACGGGCCAGAACGTGCCCGACGATTTGGTTTTGGCGCAGCCCGGCGTCGTGGCACAATTGCTGTCCGGCGGTGCGGCAACGAACCCGGCGGGAAAGTGAGCAGGAACGTGGCGACACAGGCAAACCACTTGCGCGATTTTGTGCGGCGGAACCAGGGCGCGGGGCGCGTGCTTGCGGTGACGAGCGGCAAGGGCGGCGTCGGCAAGACAAACACGAGCGTCAATCTTGCGATCGCGCTCGCGCAACGCGGCGCAAGCGTCACCGTGCTCGACGCGGACCTCGGTCTCGCAAATGTCGAAGTGCTGCTTGGTCTCAATTCGCTGTACAACCTGCAACACGTCGTCACCGGCGAGAAACGGATGCTCGATATCCTGGCGACCGGGCCCGGCGGCATTCGCGTCGTGCCGGGCAGTTCGGGCATCTCGCGCTTCGCCGATCTCGGACCGAACGCGCGCCAAAACGTCTTGAACGGACTGGAAGAACTTCAGCAGTCTTCGGATTTCATCATTATCGATACGATGGCGGGCATCGGACAAAATGCAGTCGCCTTTGCTGCCGCCGCGGACGAAGTCATGCTCGTAACGACGCCGGAGCCGTCGTCGATCGTCGATGCTTACGCGATGATCAAGACTATATTCCAGCAACGCGACGACGCGGTCTTTCGTCTAATCATCAATCAGGCCCTGAACGAACAACAGGGGAAAGCGGTCGCGCAAAAAATTGGTCACGTCGCCCAGCAGTTCCTCGGCCGCAGCCTCACCTACATGGGTCACGTCCCACGCGATCCCCACGTGCAGCAGGCTGTCATGCAGTCGCAACCGTTCACGCTTCGCTTCCCCGGCGCGCCCGCGACCCGATGCGTGCAGGACATTGCCGCCCGCCTCCTCCAACAACGCCCACAAGACGCAAACGCCCGCCCCAGCTTCTTCCGCCGGATCGCCGAGAACCTGGGTATCGCCAGCAACGCGTAGATAGCGGGACTTGACGCGATAGTAACGTATACGTTACTATCGCTTCGTGATGTTTCATCTCATCGGCTACGCTCGCTCCGATGGTTCGGTTCCATACAAGTCTTGGATCGAAAAGCTCGATCGACAAGCAAGGTCAAAGGTACTAACGGCCCTCTATCGGCTCGAAGACGGAAACACGTCCAACATCAAACGCGTAGGTTCGGTTTATGAATTGCGCATTAATTGGGGGCCAGGGTGTATTTCGCGATGGAGGGGAATGACTTGATAGTCCTGTTCGGTGGAGGTACCAAGGCTCGGCAGCAAACGGATATCGAGCGAGCCGGGAAGCTTTATGACGAATACAAAACCCGAAGAGAAGGCGGGCAGTAATCCAAATGCACAAACATAAGGCAAACCGCGTGGCACTCACGCGAGACTTTCATGAATCTGTCAAGGAACTGCTTCATGACGATCCGGCATTTGCCAGGACAATGCTGGACGAAGCGGCGTCATTGTTTCTAAACGGCGAACCTGGGGTTGCTCGCGCTATTCTCCGCGATCTTATAAACGCAACAACCGGCTTCGAAACATTGGCATCCACTATCGGGAACCCGAGCAAGAGTATCCATCGCATGCTGTCGGCCAATGGGAATCCGCGCATGGATAATCTGGCGGCGATCTTTGACGCGTTGCGGAAAAAGCTAAAGGTCGATATTGAAGTGCGTTCGGTTGAAGCGCGCCGCAAAAGGGCGTCGTAAGAGACGGTGCGGCCGATCACGCCTGCATTACGACGATCCAATCGTGCACTTCCGGGGGGAACGGCGGCGTCCATTTGCCGTCAGCGTCCGGCGTCACCGGGCCCAATGCGATTTCGTTTCCCGTGACCGGGTCGAAATACCACGCCGAGTAAGCCACGTCCGATTCGATCGCTTTGATCGTTGGCGGGGTCCAGCACATCGGCACGTATGCGATGCGCAACTTACGTGGGATTCCGGCGACGACCAAGCCGTACGCGCCGAATTCGTCCTTTGGTTGGTCGTACCAACTCGGTTGCCGCTGCAATTCCCACCATGGGAAGCGCGCGAAGAATTTCCCACCGAGGCCGACCTGGAGCGATCCTGGGAGACTCATCGCCTCTTCCCACGGTGTGTTGCCCCATGCTCGCCCGTGCGGCGACGGGCCATACGGCCTGTCTTTCTCGTTCACCTGCCAGATACCGTTCGCGCCGTACGTGAATCCCGCCGCGCCGTTGAGCATCGAGTGGTAGAACGTCAGCCGCACGATGTTCTGCCAGCACCGGCCCATAATGCCCTCGAAGTTTCCTTCGCCGTTCACCACCGGCATCTTCGGCTCATGGGCGACGGCGGCACGCACTGACTTGATGACATTCGGCACGGACTCGAGGTCGCTGTGACCGGTCTGCAACATGTCGACATCCATCAGTGACGGCTGGTCGACCTGTTCGTGACCGAACTGCGTCGGATGGATCGTGATGGGGTTCCTGTACGCGTCGATGCCGCGCACGTACCGCATAACGTCCGTCCACCCGGCCTTCTGCGCCGCCGCATCCTTTTCCCGGTCTTCGGAGAGGTAATAGGGCATCGTACCCTCGCCGCACATGCACCACACGACGGGCAATGCGGCGTATCGCGCGACAAGCGACCGCCAGTACCGCTTCACGTTTTCGAGGCCGATAATCGGCAGGTAGTATCCCCACATTCCCACGATGCAGGGAACCAAGCCGGCCTCCGCGATCGCATAAATGCGTTGCTCGGCCGCGTCCTGATAGCCGACGTTTGCGCGCTTGAACTCCTCCTGAAACGGGAAGCCCTGCGCGTTCATGCCGCGCTCGTCCCACGCGTCCATGTCCGGATAGGGGCCCACGACCAACTGGACGAGCGAGAACCCTTTCTCGACGCGGTCCTTCAGCAGCGTGTCAAACCCCTCGTCGGTCAGCCGGCGGCACAGCCCCATCCACCACGTATCGCCGACCCACAGGAAGGGCGAGCCGTCCGCGTGTTCGAGGTGCGATTTGGCAGCGGCGACACGCAACCGCCCCGCGCGCAGCAATGCGTTCTGCCCCGTGTACGGCGTGACGTTGACCGTGAATTTTTGCCCGTGCAGCCCCTTGTCATCGGGCTCGCTGCATTTCGACTCGATGACGTACTCTCCCAACTGCCACCCCGCGAACCGGCAATACCACACGTTGTTCCAAGTGTGATAGGCGGGCAACGAGCGCCGCGAACCGTCCGGCGCGGTCACGACAAAATCGACCTCAAGTTCGTTGTAGGGATCGACAACTTTCTGCTGACCTGCCACGCCAATCGTCGTGATTTCGTTAAGTTGCGCGTTGCGCGACGCCGCCATCAACTTCTCGCCCCTCGATGCGATGGGCGCCCGTCCCTGCGGCCGCACTGTGGGGACGGCGGCGGACATTGCGGTCAAACCCGCCGCGGACCTGCCCACAAATTCTCGTCGCGAAATCGATCTACGTGACATGAGGTGACTCCCGTTCGTCGCGCGCCCGCAACCACGATAGCAAAAGCAGCGCATGGACAGATACAATCCCCGCGCGGCCCGGAATTTGCGGCCTGCGCCCATCAATGCGGTTCGGGAAGGAAAGTATCATGACGAAGTATCTCGCACTTGTTGTCGCTTGCAGTACGTCGGTATGCGCGATGGCGCTGTCCATCGGCGATGCCGTGGGACCGGTGTCGTTCGAATCGCTCGACGGGTATCCGCGCACAATGGACAACTACGCCGACAGGCGCGGTACCGTCGTCGTGTTCCTGTCCGCCCGCTGCGATGCGACCGCCACAGCCTACGATACCTTTAACGCATTGCACGAGGAATACCGGCAAAACGAAGTACTCTTTGTTGGTATTTCGTCCAATCCGGCGGAGTCCGGCGACGAACTGCGCACGTTCACGCAAAACAAGGGTTGCCGTTTTCCAATCTACCGCGATCCCACGCGCCGCGCTGCCAAACAGTTCGGCGCAACGGTTACGCCGGAATTCTTCCTCATCGACGGCAAGGGGACTCTCGTATATCACGGCGCGGTAGGGAACGAGACAGACGGTCTGCAGCCCGCGATCGTTGCGCTTCTCTCCAACGAGACTGTAAAGACGACAACCACGCCTGTCGCCGGCACGCCCATCGACAAGCCCGGACCACAGCGCGACATCCCCGACCCGTACGGTACTATCTCGTTCTCGTCGGAACTCATCTTCACGAGAATTCCAAACGTAGCGGTCCACCACTGTTCGACGATTGCGGAAGCGCCCAACGGCGACATGCTCTGCCTGTGGTATGCGGGCAGCTACGAATCGTCGGACGATCAGGCATTGTATCTCGCGCGGCTTCCGAAGGGTCAGCGTATCTGGACCGCGCCTGAGCGCATTGTCTGGAACCCCGAAGCGCCGCCGGGCAACGCCGTGGTCTTCACCGGGCCCGACAAACGAGTGTGGATCATTTGGGGCCGCATGGAAGGCAGCCGGCCCACGCGCCGCGGTTCCGGTTGGTCGCAGTGCCGACTCATGGTGCGCACGTCGAACGACAATGGCCGTACTTGGACTGCCGACGAAGAAATGCCCAACAGCTTTGCGTGGCTCCCGCGCAACGCGCCGTTCACCATGAAGGACGGCCGCTTCGTATTACCCACGAGTGGCCACGTGGACAGTGTGTACGCCGGCTTTCTTCTTGTGCTTGAGTCCGACATGCGCAACTGGAAACGCGTCGGCCTCATGCCGGGCGGCGAGCAGCCCACCGTTATTCAGCGCGACAACGGCGAGTTGTTGAGCCTGATGCGCGGCCATCCGCGTATCAAACAGAGCGTGTCCAGCGACGGCGGCGTCACGTGGACGACGCCGCGCGACACCGATCTGAAGTGCCCGGACTCCGGTATCGCAATGACCAAACTGAAAAGCGGGCGTGTGTTGCTCGCGTATAACGACACCGGCGAATGGGACCGCACGCCGTTTAACGTCATCCAGTCCACGGACGACGGGCAGACTTGGGGCGAGATGAAAGTCATTGAACAGGACTGGGGCGAGTTTTCGTATCCATGCATCGTTCAATCGTCGGACGGCATGGTCCACCTTACCTACACGTACCGCCGATTCAGCATCAAGCACGTGACCTTCGATGAAGGCTGGCTGGTGACCAAGGAACGGCCGAATTAGAGTAGTCTAAGAGCCTCTAACATTAATGCCGAAACCCCTTCAGGGTACATTCCCTAATGCGGGTGGTTGGTACCCAGGGTAGCCCCGCCTACGTCGAAGCGACTTCGG
>JABWCD010000047.1 GCA_013359265.1 Candidatus Hydrogenedentota bacterium | reverse complement strand
CGGGGCGCTGCTCGCGCCGCGGGTGCTCGTGCCGATCGGCGTGGTGCGGCCGCTCGCGGTGCGCGGACCTGCCCCGCGCGGTTTCCGGTCCGGGAACGTCCGTGGACACTTTGAGCTTGACGTTGCGGGCGCCGAACCCGAACAGACCCGCGCTGCCCTCGTCCAGAATCTCGACGTGTACTTCGTCGCGCTCGACGCCCAATTGTTCGAGGGCGTTTTTGATGGCGAGCTCGCGCGTCTTTGCGCTCACCTCAATTACTCTCATAGACCCGTCTCCTCATGTTGCGCGCAGCGCGCGCGGCGGCGGACGCGTAGGCAGGTTCCCCAACCTGGCGTTCAGGGGGGCGATTCATCTCACCCACGGGCGGAACGCCCGTGCTCCCTTGCCGCTACTCTCCGCCTTTCCTCTCTTTGCGCTTCTTTTCCTTCAGTTCGCGCTCGGCCTGCTTCTTTTTCTCGATGGCCGCGGTATAAAAGTGCTGCTTCTTCTTGGGCTTTACCTTTTCCGGTTTTTCCACTTCCTGGAAGTGCAATACGTAACTCTGCGCAATGCCCAGCAGCGTGCTGGTCAGAATGTAAAGGTTGAGTCCTGACGCAAGCGGATAGCAGAACACGCTGAAAAACACGGGCATGATCGTCATAATCGTCTTCTGTTGCGGGTTCATCGGCGTTGACATTGGCGTGAGTTTCACGCTGGCGAGCATCGCCAATGCGCTCAGCACCGGCAGTACGTTGACGTTCTGCAAGTGGTAGAAAACCCACGGCAGATTTGCCAGCGCGGGGATATGCAGCAGCCGATCGGGTTCCGACAGGTCCTTGATCCAAAAGAAGAAACTGGCGCCGCGCAATTCGTAGGCGCTCCACAGCATGCGGTACAACGCGATGAAGATCGGCAGTTGCGCGAACATCGGCAGGCAGCCCGAGACGGGATTCATCCCGTACTCTTTGTACAGTTCCATCATCTTCTTCTGCATTTCCTGCTGATCGTTCGCGTACTGTTCCTTGATCTTTTCCATCTCCGGCGCGAGAAGGCTCATCCGCTTCATGGATCGCATTTGTTTGAGCGTCAGCGGGAACATGACGAGCCGGACGACGACGGTGAGCAGGATGATTGCGATGCCATAGTTCGGAATGACCGAGTAGAACCAGTTCAACATTTGCAGCAGCAATTTCGCGAACCAGTCGAAGAAGTCCCACTCGAAGAACTTCAAAGAAGTATCGAGCGTCGCCCACGCCAACTTGAGTTGCGGCAGGTGGCTCGGTCCAATGTAAATATCGAACGAATTGGTTAATGTTGCGCCGGACGCGACCTCGGCGCGGGGCACCATGTACCCGAAGCGGAATTCATTCGCATCGCCCAGGACCGAACCGGCCGCCCCGGCGTAATTGGGTTTCAACGCAACGATAAAGTATGCGCTGCGCACGCCAAGCCAGTCCGCGCCCGGGAACCGCCTTGAGTACGGTTTCCCGTCATCGTCCGGTTCCATGCTCGATGTGTTGAGAAGGCCGTTTGCCCCCGCCGTGCGCCAAACGACCGCTTGCTGCACGCCTTTCGTCAGGTCGTCGGATTGAATATTCGGCCCCCATGTAAACGTGTACGCCGGGTCCTCGTCACGGCCAAACACGCGCGGCGCCGATTCGTGATTTGTGTAGTCGACCGTCGCGGAAATGACGTGGGGCTTGTCGGTGAACGCGAACCGCTTCTTGATGACGGCCGCGTTCGGCAGCGTCAACGAGAAGACGACTTCCGATTCGCTGCTACTCTCGACGTCGAACCGGCGGCGGTCCAATTCGTCTTTCAGGGATTCATGGGTAAACCGCAACCCGAACGGATAGACCGCCTCGGTGTCCGGAGCGTCCGTTGCGGGAACGAGCTGAATCACGGAATCGCCGTGTTCACCGGACATCAGGCTCACGCGCTTGAGCCGCGCGCCTATCCGCGTGAACTCGAGCGTCAAATCGTCCTTTTTTAGGGTGACAATATCCGCGGAGGGATCAAGGTCAGTGGGAACGGGCGGCAGATATGGCCAGCCCGCCTCTGCGCTACCAGGCTCCGGGGCCTCAGCAGTTTCGAGCGCAACCGCCTTCTCGGTGGGCGTCTGCTGGGTGATCGTCTCGATCTGCGTTTGCTGGGTGGGTGGCTGCGGCTTGGGGCCGTAGTAATGCAGCCAAAGGAAGAGCAGCATCGCCATCGTCACAAAGACGATTAACTGGTTGCGCGCGGCGTCCTTCTCATGCCTG
This sequence comes from Candidatus Hydrogenedentota bacterium, assembly GCA_013359265.1. Lineage (NCBI taxonomy): Bacteria > Pseudomonadati > Candidatus Hydrogenedentota > Candidatus Hydrogenedentota bacterium. Next base: position 14,343 of record JABWCD010000047.1, on the reverse strand, counting down.
TCGTCGTCGTCGTACACTCACATCTCCTGCACAGACCTGCCATGCATTCGCATGGCGGGCCATCGCAGAAGCTGTTGCGCTTGGGGGCGCGTCAGGGTACGGGATCGTAGCCGCCCGCGTTGAACGGGTGGCACCGTGCGATACGGCGCACGCCGTACCACACGCCGCGAATCGCTCCGTACTTCCGGATCGCCTCGATGGCGTAGTGGGAACAGGTCGGGTAAAACCGGCAATTCTGGCCCAGCAGTGGGGACAACAGGAGTTGGTACAAGCGAATGATCGCGACCAATATCCTACCCATGCATCACCTCAACTTCGCCGAGGAGCCGCCGCATCTCGCGAACGCACTGGTCATAACCGGCATTGGCCGCCGCGGGCCGCGCTACCACCACGATATGGGTGTCGTCGTCGATCTGAGCGCGGTGCGTCCTGAAAAACTCCCGCAAATACCGCTTCACGCGGTTGCGGATTACGGCCGTGCCAACCTTGCGCGATACGGCAAATCCAAACTTGCGACCCTGACTTTCCCGCCGGGCCACGTAGCATATAAAGGCTGACCCCACGCTTCTGCGGCCGGATTTGAAGGCCGTCTCGAAATCCCGTTTGCGCGTGAGGCGCTCATGCCGTGGAAACGCCTGTGGGCCCGGCACAACAGCTCTGCTTCCTCCCCGTTTACGCGGATAGACTCTTCCGGCCCTTGGCGCGGCGGCGCTTGATGACGTTTCTGCCCGTCGCCGTTGCCATACGCTTCAAGAAGCCGTGGTTCCGCTTCCGCTTCAATTTCGATGGTTGATAGGTCCTCTTCACAGCACTCTCCTTACAACGACGCCTCTCGCGCCTCAACCGACCAGCGCGGGCGCCAGCCAACGCCCAAAACATGGGCCTCGCATTAAACGACAAGTATAGAACGGGAAGGGGCTTAGAGTCAAAGTTTTCGCGAACCGGCCTTCACCGGCTTTGACGCAACGCTCGCGGATAGTCCGGATTTTTCACGCGAACAGCAAAAACGTGTCTTACCCGCTGCGTCACATGAAGTTCCATAGGTTCTTGTCTATACGGGTTGTTCGCGTGAAAAATCGTCTCGCCATGCGCTCAAAGGCTTAATCGTGAGCATTTCTCACCGCACCGACGGATTTTGCGTCCACTGCCGCGTCGTGGGGCGGTGAGAAATGCGGGATTGGCCCCGTGGTCGTGATAAGCTATTGAGTTAGGGGGAACCTATCGAATGAGTATCACGCCGTTGCCAAACTCATACCATTATTGTTTTTACCTTGTGCTGGCAGCCAGCGCCTTTTCCGCGTCAGTGGTCCTGGCCGAGGACCGGCCACAGTGGGGCGAGACGTTTACGCGAAACATGGTGTCGAACGAGACGGGATTGCCGGATTCCTTCGACCCGGCGACGGGCGCGAATGTGAAGTGGTCGGCGTCACTGGGCGGCAATGCCTACGGTTCGCCGGTGATTGCGAACGGTTGCGTGCTGATAGGCGCGAACAATGAGAAACCGCGCGACCCGCGCATCGATTACGATTGCGGCGTGCTCCTTTGCCTGAATGAAAGTGACGGCGCGTTGCGCTGGCAACTCGCCGTGCCGCGGACCGGCGGCGACGATTACCTCGATTGGCCGATGATCGGAATGTGTTCCGAGCCGACGGTCGAAGGCGATCGCGTGTACACGATGACGAACCGATTCGAGGTGGTGTGCCTCGATCTCGACGGGCAGGCGGACGGTAACGACGGGCCGTTTGTGGACGAAGGTCAGCATATGGCGCAGGACGGTAAGCCCGCTTTCGAGGTGACGCCGGCGGACGCTGACATCATTTGGCTGGTGAATCTGCGTGAAGCAGTCGACATGTATCCGCACGACGGCGCGCACACGGCCATCTTGTTGGATGGCGACTACCTCTACCTCAACACGGGCAACGGTGTGGACAATACGCACAAAGTCGTGCGCAAGCCCGACGCGCCAAGCCTCATTGTGATGGACAAGAACACCGGCAAGGTGCTTGCGAAAGACACGGAGGGCATGGGACACCGCATCATGCATGCGACATGGTCGTCTCCGTCTTTGGGCATGGTGGACGGCAAGAAACGAATAGCGTTCGGCGGTCCGGACGGTGTGTGCTACGGGTTTGAGGCCCTCCCCCACCCTGCGCCCTCAGATTCGGTGCAGACGCTGGCGCTCGCGTGGAAATTCGATTGCGACCCCACCGGTCCGAAGGATAACCGCGCCGAGTATTTGAACAACCGCAGGGAAAGTCCCAGTGTCATCGAGGGCATGCCGGTGTTCGTCGGTAACCGCGTGTACGTCACCGCAGGCGGCGACCCGTGGTGGGGCAAGGAATTGTCGTGGCTAAAATGCATCGACACGACGAAAACCGGCGACATCACAACGACGGGGCAGGTGTGGTCGTACGAGATGCCGACGCACTGTGTCGCGACGCCCGCTGTGGCGAACGGGCTGGTGTTTGTCGCGGACTGCAAGGGCATCGTGCATTGCGTGGACGCGGAGACGGGCCAGGGGTATTGGACACACGACATAGGCGGCGAGTGCTGGGGCTCGGCGTTTGTCGCGGACGGCAAGGTGTACGTTGGGTCGCGGAGTAAACAGTTCTGGACCTTCGCCGCGAGCAAAGAGAAGAGGGAAATTGCGTCGGTGAAGCTGGGCGCACCAATTAGCGCGACGCCGGTGGCGGCGAATGGGGTGTTGTATGTGGCGACGCTGGATACGCTGTACGCGGTCAAGTAGTTGACAACATGGACATAATGGACCTGATGGACGAAATGGACATTTTATGAACGCATCCAATGGTGCGAACCGCCGCTCGTAATTTGACTTGATCCCCCTGTAAATGTTAGCGTTTCTGTATTCTATGTGCGCAAGTTTTGGTGCCTAAATCCCGGGAATGCCGGGTGTCCTTTTGCGCGGATCGGGTGGTGGCGGCTGGGTCCTGCTCAACGGGATGCCGCTGAACCCGGTCAGGTCTTGACGGAAGCAGCCGTAGGTGGATTTTTTCGTGTGCTGCAGGGTCGCCTGGCCGTCACCACGCGCTTCGCGCGGACGTGCAAGCGCGACAACGCGCGCGACGGTTGGTCTGGGCCCGTTCGTAGCTGGCGTGCCACGGCGAGTGATCGATTACGATTACGAGCACGAGCACGAGCACGAAGGTTGGCAGATTCGATTCGAGGTAGCTGCAATTGGCGGGGGTTCCTGATTGATGGCCAAAGACCCATATCTCGTGCTTGCGCGGAAGTGGCGTCCGCAGCGCTTTGAGGACGTGGTCGGCCAGGAGCACATCACCCGCACCATTCAGAATTCCATCACCTCCGGCCGGATTGGCCATGCGTTCTTGTTCATTGGTTCGCGCGGGATTGGCAAGACGACGACGGCGCGGGTATTGGCCAAGGCGCTGAACTGCGAAAAGGCAAAAGGCCCCACCCCATCGCCGTGCGGGGCGTGCGACAACTGCAAGACGATAGCGGCGGGCACAAACATCGACGTGCTCGAGATCGACGGGGCGTCAAACAACAGCGTCGACGACGTGCGCCAGATTCGCGAGAACGTGCGGCTGGTGCCATCGCGTTCGCGCTACAAGATTTACGTTATCGACGAAGTGCACCAGCTTTCCGGGAGCGCGTTCAATGCGTTGTTGAAGACGCTCGAAGAACCGCCGGAACACGCAGTCTTCATTCTGGCGACGACCGAGGCGCACAAGGTCCCCGCGACCATCGTGTCGCGATGCCAGCGGTACGATTTCCGCCGCGTGGGCATGGACAGTCTCAACAAACTGCTGCGCCAGATTCTCGACGAGGAAAAGATCAAATGCAGCGACGAGGCGCTGTACGCGATCGCGCGCGCGGCGGACGGCGGCATCCGCGACGCGGAGAGCATTCTCGAGCAACTCATCTCGTACTGCGGAAAGACGATCACGTTCAAGGACGTGTTTGACGTGCTTGGGCTGGTGGATTGGAAGCAGTTGGAGCGCGTCTGTACGGCACTGCTCGATAAAGACGTGGCGGAACTTCTGAAGGTCGTCGAGGATATTGTCGCCAGCGGCAAAGACCTGTCGCAGTTCGTTCAGGACATTTTGCAGTATTTCCGCAATTTGCTCGTCTGCAAGACAGCGGATGCACGAGCGCTGCTCGCGCTGCCGGACGATGAGATCGCGAAGATGCAGTCCATGGCCGAACGGTTCACGTTGACGACCTTGATTCGTCTGGTGGAACAATTCGCGGAACTTGCGAAGGATTTCGATTCGCAACTTGCGCAGCGGATCGCGCTCGAATCGTTGCTGATTCGGTTGTCGCGGGTGACGGTCGAGGTATCGGTCGACGCCGTGCTGGAGAAGCTTGTTGCGCTGGGCGCGGGAGGTATCGCCCCCCCACGCCCTTTAACGGTTAGCGCGCCGGCCGTCCGCGCGCGCGAAGAATCGAATCCCGCTTACGAGGAACGAAACGGCGGCAACGGCGAGACTGCGAAACGCCCGCGTAAAGCGGCTGTGACGCAGGACAACATGGCGCGCGTGTGGCAATTGGTCGCGCAGACCGCAAGCGAGCATAGCCTTAATCTCGGCATTGCGCTCGGTCATGGTGTGCCGACGGCAATCGAGGACAACACACTGGTCGTGCAATTCGCGGCCGTCCACGCGCGATCGAAGGCGTGGGTGGAACAGGCCGAGAACCTGGAACTGGTCCGTGGTGTCCTACAGCGCATGACACAGAACATCGCGGCGCTCCGGATTGACGCCGCGCTCGATGAAAGTCCGATTGAGTCAATCGAGACGCGCCCTTCGCGCCACGTATATGGTACCGTGAACCCGGAGGAGGCGCAGGCGGCGCTGGCGGACCCGCACGTCGCCAAGGTTATCGACGTGTTTCGCGGGCGTATCGTGGACATTCGGCGCGGCGCACGGACGGCGGATGCGTAAATACCACTTCGGTTGGTAACGCGAACGGGCGTCCGGTCGCAGTGACGGGCAGGCGCGCGCGAGGACACTTGAAGCGAGCATTCAACGAAGTCGATACGACTCGGAGAGATTACCGTGGAAGTCTATATTCGCAAACGTAGAAGCGGCGCGCCGTTCGAAGTAATTGCGGCATTGGTTGCCGGCCTTGCGATAGGGTTCGGCGCGAGTTACTTCATCTTCGGCGGTGACAGCGAGCCCGCGCCGCCGATCGACTCGGAGATCGCGGCCGTGCCGCCGGCAACGACCGAGCCCACAACGCCTCCCTCGGAAGAGCCAAACGGGGCATCGGAAGCGGAACCAAGCGCGCCGCCGGCAGACGAACCCGCGCCCGCGCCGCAGGAACAACCCGCCGAACTGGCCAAACTCGAGGACGTGTGGCCCGCGCGGCACCTGTTTATCGCCGTGAAGGGAGAGAAACTCGACACCAACACGAAAGAAATGCTTGCCGAGTTAAAACCGGGCGGCGTGGTGTTGCGCAGCGAAAACATCAAGGTCAAGAACCAGCTCATCGACCTCGTGGCCGAAATCAAAGCAGCCGTCGGGTTGGGTACGACAATCGATTCGTTGCCGCTGATTGCGGTCGCGCAGGAAGGCGGCACGCTCAACTTGCTGAATCTAAAGGAGGCGCCGGCGGCGGCGAAGATAGGCGAGGCCAGGGACCTCGGCGGTGCGAAAAAGGCAGGCGAGGACCTTGCTGAATCGTGCGTCGAACGGGGTATCGGAGTTCTTCTCGGGCCGGTGTTGGACATCTACGGCGAGAATGCGTCGAAGGAGATGCGGGCACGGTGCTTCGGCGACAATCATCAGGACGTGGCGGCAATCGGATTGGCCTACGCGGACGGCGCGGTGGGCGGGGGAGTCCTTCCCGTCGTAAAGCATTTCCCGGGCATGGGAACGCTCAAGGGCGACACGCAGAAATCGCTGGCGACGCTCACCGACGATCAGGACCGTATGGCGCAGATCATCTTCCCGTTCGCGGAGGCCGCGCGCTGCAACGTTCCCGGGATACTCGTCGGGCACGTGGTTGCGCCGACGGTCGACAACGAAACGAAGCCTGTCGCCGCGGCATCGCTGTCGCCGAAGTTCATCAAGGGCCTCCTGCGCGACAAGTTCACCTATCCGGGCGTCATTCTGGCGGACGACGTGAACAAGGGTGCGGTATCCTCGAAGTCGTTCCCCGCCGAGAAGGCCACGGTCGCCGCCTTGGCCGCGGGCAACGACGCGGTATTAATGCTCAATCCCGATATCGAGAAGATCAAATTCGTCTGCGCCACGATTGAGATTGCCGCTACGGAAGGCGCGCTTGACCGCGCCGCGTTGAGCGAGAGCAAGAAGCGGCTCGACGCATGGCAGTCCGCGCTCAAGACACCACACGCGGGCCTTGACGGGCCGCTGCCGCAGTTGGCGCCGACGGAGGCGGCGGTCGCAGATGCGGGCGAACCCGCCGCAGAACCCGCACCGGCAGGCGCCGAGATCGAGTACACGGTAGTCGGCGGGGATAGCCTGTCGAAGGTGGCAAACAAGTTCACGGTGACCGCGGACCAGATTCGCGAGTGGAACAACCTGAAGAGCGACAATCTGTTCGTCGGGCAAAAGCTGAAGATAACGACGGCATCACCTGACGCGGCCCCCGCTACGCCGGCGGCGCCATCCGAACAACCGCCCGCTCCGCCAACTGAGCCCGCGCCCGCCGAGCCGGCACCCGCGGATGCCGCCGCCATCCAACCGCCGAGCGAGGAGCCGTCCGTCCAGCCGCCCGCGAATTCCAAGGCGATTGAACACGTGGTGAAAGGCGGCGAATTCCTGTCCTCCATCGCTACGAAGTACAAGGTCACGTATCAGGACATCATGACGTGGAACCACATGAACGACACCAAGTTGAGCGAGGGGCAGAAGCTTACAATATACGTGCCCGCGGATGCGGCAACGCCGAGCGATGCAAACGCGCCCGCGCCGGCCGAAGCCGCGCCGGCGCCGACGGCAGACGCATCACCGGCGCCCGCCGAACAGGCGGCCGCACCCGATACGGAGATTACGTATTCGGTGAAGAAGGGCGATAACCTGGCGAATATTGCTTCGAAGTACGGAGTGACTGCGGACGACATTCGCGGCTGGAACGGAATCGAGGGCAACCGCATCGATGTCGATCAGCAGTTGAAGATTCGTCCGAAGAAGATACCCGCGGAATAGCTCTCTTTTTGGGCGCGTCGCCGAGACTTGACCTCCCCGATAAAGAGGGCAGGCCGCGCAACGCGACTCCGAATGCCCCGGGCTTGGCATTCGGTCGAGGGAGCCTTCTTGCGTTGCGCGGCCAGGGTCTAGGTTGCGGAGTCAGCAACCATAAGTCGGTGCTGTGTACACCGATGAGAGGGCCGTCAAACTGCCCGCCTTTGGAGCTTGACGCTCCCGGCGCGGGTCTCCACCGCACGAGCCAACAACGGGTTGCTATCCAGAGCGGTAGGAGCGGCGCACGCCGCACTCTCGCGGCTGGCGGCGACCGTATGTACCCGGACTGCGCGCGACGTAAATTCCTGTCGCGTGCGCAGAGCGGCGAAAACGTTTACTGCGTTCATTTCTCCGCCTCCTTTCCTGCTTCCGTCGAGTTGTGCGGCTCGTTAGCATCAATAGAGCAACAGGTATGCCAAAGCTGTGTCACTCGAACATGGAATGACATAAGGCATTGTGAGACGGTAGATTGCGTCGCGTTATGCGTACAAAAGCCAGCGCGGTGACCGCCAGGCGGAACCTACGGATTTGTATGTCCATTGGTGCTTGCGTACGGATGGGTAGTTCTTGGCGCAGGTCGAACGGGGGTTACAGGAACACTTGACGATCTGCCCCGTGCGCTGCATATACTTGGTGCCGATGCCGGAAAGGCATCGCGCCGAAATTACGGGGGCTTAATCGTGAGCGAACACCGTCCAGGATTCTATCAAGACGCGAATGGCGAGTGGCGCCGGGACCGCCGGAACAGCCAAGATCGACGAATACCGCGGGTGGGTGAAGGCAACTGGCCGCACCATGACCGCCGCCTCCAGCTTCGCCGGAAAACGGACCTCGAGTTCGTCGAGCGCGACGCCCGGGAACAGATTCGCGACGCGCTTGACGATTTCGCCGCGCACCACGATCCGCACGGCCACCCCATCGAAGACTGACGACACCGTCAGGGATTCGGCGTGGATCGCTTTGTCGCCTACTGCGCGGCGAGCACTTTGTCCGCTTCGCGCTTGAGGTCGGCAACGGCCTGATCGGGCGATTTGAGCCCAGTGAGCACCGCCGTCAGCGCGCGTTCGACGAGTGTTCGCACCTGCTGCCACCCCACGAGGTTCGGCTGCGAACGCGCAAACGCGAGGCAGTCAAACGCGGCGCGATCTTGGGGCCACTTCTCCCAGAACGCCAGCATATCCGGGTCTGAAGCGGCGGACTTGCGAATCGGTAGATAGCCCGTAGCGATTGCCCAGCGCACGGATACCTCCGGCGATGTGAAGTGGCGGATGAATCCCCAAGCCGATTTCTGGTGCAGCTCCGACGTGCGGAATACGCAGATGTTCGGACCGTACAGCGCCGTGCGCGGGCTGTTTACGTCGCGCTGCGGAATCCGCGTCATTCCCCAGTCATCCGGGGTGGCGGCCATGAGCGCGGCGGCGTCTGGCCGGTGGGAACTCGGGCGGAAGAAGAACGCGGTGCGGTCGTGCGCGAAGTCCTCCCGGTCATCGTAGGTGCCGGGTGGGGCCTGGTATGCGAGGCCTTCCCTGACGAGCGTGTCGAACAACTGGAACGCAGCGAGCGCGTTCGGCTGGTCAAACGCGGTGACTGTGCCGTTCACCACGTCGCCGCCCATGCTGTAGATGAACCCCTCGACGGTCGAGCAATCGACGTTGATAGCGTAGGCCTGTTTACCGGCCTTCGCCTTGATCGAACGGCATTGTTCGAGGAATTCGTCCCACGTTTGCGGCGGCGCGTCGAATCCCGCCGCGCGAAGGACGCGCTTGTTGTAGTACATCATGAGCACGCTCTTGCAGAACGGGAACGAGTACATCTTGTTTCCGAACTGCGGGAACCGGTTGGTATCGAGTACGCTGGGGTAAAAGTCTGCCAATTCCTCCGCCTTCAATCCCGTCTCCGGATCGGCGATGTAGTCGTCAAGCGGCAGCGCCGCGCCGGCGACGATGTACTCGGATGTCATCGGCTCATACCCGACGGCGGTGGCTGGAAGTTCGCGCGCCTGGATGCTCAGCGAGACTTTTCGGAAGATGTCGCCGTAATTGCCGAGGTATTCGAGTTTAATCGGCACGCCACCCTGCTGCATTGCGTTGAATTCGCCCGCAATCGTATCAAGCAGCTTCGCCGTTTCGAGCGTGTTGCGGTCCCAACACACTGCGAAGCCGGGGTCAATAGGCTTGAACGTCTTCGATCTTCCCTCGCCGTTCGCGGGCGATTGCGGAGCGGACGTATCGCGCGGGGTGCACGAGAGGAGGGCGATAACGAACAGGGCTGCAAGCGAAGAGGGGCGCACGGAATTTATCCCTTGATGCCGGCGTTGAGGGCGCTTTCGAGAAAGCTGCGTTGCGCGACGAAGTATAGCGCCACGGTCGGGAGTATGACAATCGTGGATGCGCACATCAGCAAGTTAGTTTGCACGCCGGTTTCTCCGCCGAACACGGTGAGCCCGTATTGAATCAATCGCATGTCCTCGCTGTTCGTGACAATGATCGGCCAGATGAGCGAATTGTAGCTGCCGAGAAACGAAAACAACGCGATTGTCACCAGCGCGGGCTTTACGAGCGGCGCGGCAATCCACGCGAGGAACCGCAAATGCCCGCAGCCGTCGATGCGCGCCGCCTCGAAGTAATCGTTTGGCAGGGACAGGAACGCCTGGCGTACGAGAAAGATCGAGAATGCGCTCGCGCACCACGGCACGATAAGCGCCGCGTAGGTGTTGTACCAGCCCAAATCGCGAACGAGTAGAAAATTGGGAATGAGCGTGACCTCGAACGGCACCATCATCGTGGCGAGTAGAAACGCGAACAGTATCGTGCGCCCGCGGAACGGCAATCTCGCAAAGGCGTATCCGGCGAGCAGCGACGTGACGACCACGCACGCCATTACCGTCACCGCGACGACAAACGTATTGTAGAAATACACGCCGAAAGGCGCGGCGGTGAGCGCCGTCGCGTAGTTTTGCCACTGCCATGATTGCGGAATGAGGTCGATCTCCGGCGCGCTGGCCTCGCGCCCTGTCTTGAGTGAGGTGCTCAGCATCCACAGAAATGGAAATACGGTGACGGTCCCGCCGAGCGTCAGCACGGTATAGACGGCGGCGCGTTTCATTCGTAGTGGACCTTTCGTCCAACCACGCGCCACTGGACGATTGTCAACACCACGATCGCCGCGCACATGACGACGGCAATCGCGGCGCCGTAGCCGATTTGCTGGTTCTGGTAAAACTGCGCGTAAATGTAGACGATGAGGTTTTGCGTGTCCTCGCCGGGCGCGCTGACGAGCGCGTAGAAGCTGTTGAACGATTGAAAGGATTTGATGGCGCTGACGATCAGCAGAAAGAATATTGTCGGCGACAGCAACGGCAAGGAAACGTGGCGCACGACTTGCCACGTCGTAGCGCCGTCGAGCCGCGCGCCTTCCTCGAGCTGGCGCGGGATCGACGACAGGCCCGCGAGAAAGACGACGATCATGAACCCGCTCGAGTGCCACACGTCGAACGCGATGATGCAACACAGTGCGAGGCTGGGTCCGAACGACACCGGCACGAGACCGTCGGTCAGCAGGTGCAGAATGCCGCGCGGTTCGATGAGCCACTTTTGTGTTTCGAACCCGGCGGAGTCGAGCAACAAGTTGACTAGCCCGCTTTGCGGGCGCAGCAGCGCACGCCACACGGTCGCCGCGGCGACGGCGGAGGTCACGTACGGCAGGAAATAGAGCGTGCGAAACAGACCGCGCGCGAACGTCACGCGAAACAGCAACCATGCGATTGCGAAACTGACAGCGAGCGAAAGCGGAACAGTGCCCAGCGCGTAGTAGCACGTGACCTTTATGCTGCGCCAGAATTCGGGATCGCCCCACGCGCGCGCGTAGTTCCCCGCGCCGATGAACGATCCGCGCCGCGTATCGAAAAGGCTGATGTACACGGCGTAGAGCAGCGGGAAAAATGCGAACACGCTCAAAACGAGCAACGATGGCGACAGCAACAACGCCGCGATAACACCCGGGCGGCGATGAAACCGGTCGAGAAGCAGGTCGATCCGCTCGAGTACAGCGTCCGCGGCGTTGGCGAGTACGCGCATAACGGCTATGGTGTTACGCCGGCTGCGCGCACTTCAACATGACGCCGTCCACAACGTGCATCGTGCGCGCGAGCGCGCCCTTGTTCTTTTCCACGGCGTCCCGGGCGGCCGACGCCAGGGCTTCGCGCCGCGCAGGGTCGCGAAGGAGCGCGGTGACCACGCGCGCCAATTCCTGGGGATCGATGACCTGCACGGCTCCGCGCGCCGCTACCAACACCTCGGCGGGGTCAATGAAGTTGCTCATGTACGGCCCGAAGACGGTTGGCACACCGAGCGCCGCGGGCTCGAGTGGATTGTGCCCGTTCACGCCCGGAAAGAAGCTGCCTCCCACAATCGCCACGGTGCCCAAGGCATAGAAGTCAACCAGTTCGCCGAGTGTGTCCACGAAGAGCACGCGCTCGTTCGCGCTCCGGTTGCCGGCGACGAGCGCGCTGCGCAGCGCGACCGGCTCCTCGAACGGCGCGAGCGCCTCTGTGAGCCGCTCGAGGTGGCGCGGCGCGACGACGAGCCGGATGCCGGGGAATTGGTCCTTCCATTCGTTCCAACACCGCGCGGCAAGTGCCTCGTCGCCGGGGCGCGTGCTGCCGAATACGATGACCGGATCGTGCGTCCCCAGGCCACATGCCGAGCGGAGCGCGGAGAGTCTCTCCGAATCAATGGTCATGGTAACGTTGTCGAACTTGATATTTCCGGTGATTGTGACGCGTTCCGAGCCGACGCCGAGGGCAGTGAACCGTTCGGCGTAGGTTTGATGCTGCGCGGCAACGGCCGCGATTCGCGAGAACACGCCGTGGAAGAAGTCACCATAGCGCCGGTATCGGGCAAAATGTTTGTCGCTGAGGCGCGCATTCGCGACGACCACCGGTACGCCGCGCCGCTCGGTCTCGCGAACGACATTGGGCCAGATTTCCGTCTCCATGAGGAGTAGTGCGCGGGGTTTCAAGCGATCAACGAACCGGGCGACCACGCCGCGCTGATCGATGGGGAACCAGGCAAGCGCCGCACCCGCAGAATCCTGGGAGGCGAGCCTCCAGGCCGCCGTTGTGCTCACTGTAAGCACAACGGGCACATCTGGAAATCGGTCCCGCAATGCGCCTATGACGGGCCGCGCCGTATTTAGTTCGCCCACGCTGCACGCATGGACCCAAAAAGGCGGCGAGGGGCACCGCGGCGTTTTGGGCGCGAAACGGGCGAGTAACGGGCGGTGCCGGGGGTGCGCGGCAACCCAGGCGGCTGCGGGCGCGACGGCAAGGTTTGTCAACGCGTTATAAAGCCTGTAGTTCACGACAATCGCATTTTACGACAAGTGCCAGGGCGCATGCCGAAAAACAGCGCGGGCGGCCTTTGGCCAAGGCCGCCCGCGCGAATGCGCAATCGATACCCGGCTAGTACTCGGTCGCCTCGAAGAAGCGCGCACCCGTCGGGTCTACGATGTCCGTGGTCACGAAGATGAGCAAGCTCTTCTGCTCGATCTGCGTCGCCTTGCCGCGGAAGAAGAAACCTATGACCGGGATATCGGCCAAATACGGCAGCTTCTTGTTCGTGCGGATCGAACTGTCGTTAATCAATCCACCGAGCACCAGCGTATCGCCATCATGGACGATCACGTTGGTCCACACGGCTTGGGTCGACTGGCGCGGGAAGCGGATTAACGCTTCGATCGTCTGATCATTGACTACAGTCGTTTGGGTGAACTCATCCGTCCCAACCAGCGCCGTGACTTGCGGATTCAACCACAAACGGACCTGATTACCGCCGCTGATCTGCGGCGTGACGGACAGTGTAATTCCAAACGTGAACTGCGTAAATTGCAGAATCGTAGTCGCGGCAAGAGTACCCGAAGACCCAAATGCATTGTCACTGGCGACGATAATGCTCGTTGCAGATGTATTGAACGTTTGCGTCAAAATATCCGCAATAACGGCCGGCTTACGGTTTAGCGTGGTCACACGCGGCGCACTGAGCAACTCAGTCTCGGCCAAGCTGTTCAGATAATCCATAGTCACGCTGACCACATCGCCGTCCGCATTATCGAGTATTGTCGCCGCCAAGTTGAACTCGCCGGCCGGACCCGGGTTAGCTACTGCATCCAAAACCGCCGACGTGATCGTATTGTTGAACACGTTCGTACCGTCAGGCTTGGTGTAGATTGGAATGTCTTCCGTGATCCCGTCGCCATTGATGTCAACCGGGTAGGTGACGCCGGTTGTCGTCGTGCCGGTACCGCCACCGGTACCGCCTCCCGTCGTCGTCTGCTCACCGAGTTCCGGGATTTCACGCGCACGGTTGTTGACGTCGCTGAGTGTGATGTCCCAATTGAAACCAATTTTGTCCAAATCCGACACTGAGACCGTGATGAATTTCGACTCGATACTAACCTGCTTGGGCGTCACATCGACGTTTGCAATCATGTCTTCCAGCACGTCGAGATACGTCGGCGTCGAGCGGACCATGAGCTGGTTGATCGTGGGGTTGTAGATCATCCACGAGAGCACTTCGCCGGTGTAAGGTTCGATGACCGGCGGGATTGCGTTTTCGAGCACGGTCAAAACTTCGGCCTGCCCTTGGAACCCGCCCAAGCCGGCGGTCCCGCCTAAGCCGCCACCCTCGGCACCTGCGGCACCGGTACCCTGGGCCCCTAATCCACCGCCTCGAGCCCCACCGAGACCACCACCGCCGCCAAAGCCTCCACCGCCGCCGCCGCGGCCGCCAAAACCACCTCCGGCCGTCGCGCCACCGCGTGTGCCCGTGGTGCCCTGACCGTTCAGGCCGGTTCCAGCCTGACTGATTCCGATGACCGCCGGCGTTTCTCCAACTTGCTCGTCGCTGATAGTCGAGAAAAGCTGGGAGATATTCGATATTTGGGTGGCACCGCCGCCAAAGCCGCCGCCACCAAGTCCGCCGCCACCAAATCCACCACCGCCAAAGCCGCCACCACCACCAAAGCCGCCACCGCCAAAGCCGCCGCCACCAAGGCCGCCGCCGCCAAAGCCACCGCCACCAAAGCCGCCGCTGCCGCCAAAGCCGCCGCCACCAAGTCCACCGCCGCCAAAACCGCCGCCACCAAGGCCACCGCC
>JABWCD010000046.1 GCA_013359265.1 Candidatus Hydrogenedentota bacterium | reverse complement strand
CGGCTGCGGCTTCAGCGGCGTGCTGGTGAATTCCGGGTGGAATTGCGCACCGCAAAACCACGGATGGTCCTTCAACTCGATGATCTCGACCAATTCGTGATCGGTCTTCGGGTGCGTGCCGCTGACGACGAGACCGGCCCGTTGTTCGAGCGCTTCGCGGTAGCTGTTGTTGAATTCGTAGCGGTGCCGGTGTCGCTCCTCGATCACATCTTCTCCGTACGCCGTGAACGCCTTTGTGCCCGGCTTCAACTCGCATCGGTACGCGCCAAGCCGCATCGTTCCGCCGAGGTCGCGGATGCCGCGCTGCTCCGAAAGAAGCGAAATGACCGGATCCGGCGTCTCGAGATCGAATTCCGTCGAATTGGCTTTGCTCAAGCCCAGGCAGTTGCGCGCCATTTCAATAACGGCGATCTGCATGCCGAGACAAATCCCGAAATACGGTTTCTTCGCGGTCCGCGCATAGTTCACCGCGCGAATCTTGCCCTCGATGCCGCGCGATCCGAACCCGGGCCCGACAACCACGCCGTCGTACTCTCCGAGTTTCTTGTCGGGCAACACCCCGTTCTCGAACGACTCGCTGTCGATCCATTCGAGCTTCACTTTACAGTCGTTCGCGACGCCCGCATGCACGAACGCTTCATTGATGCTCTTGTATGCGTCGTCGTGATCGATGTATTTTCCGACCGCCGCAATCCGCACTTCGTGCTTCGGGTGCGTGATGCGATCCACCATCGCCGTCCATGCGGAAAGGTCCGGCGCGGGCATGTCGATACCAAGGCGTTTCAGCACGATGTCGTCAAATCCTTGCCGATGGAAGTTGAGCGGTATCGCGTATACGGGCCGGACGTCCGACGCCCCAATGATCGCGTCTTCGGTGACGTTGCAGAACATGGCGATCTTGCGGCGCTGGTCGGGGCCAAGTTCGTGCGTGCCCGTGCGGCAGATGATCACGTGCGGCTGGATGCCAATCTCGCGCAGCGAACTGACGCTGTGTTGCGTCGGCTTTGTTTTCAGTTCGCCCGCCGCCTCGATGTAGGGAACGAGCGTTACGTGGACGTTGCAGCACGGCGTGGGATACACGTCGAGATTGAACTGGCGAATCGCTTCGAGGAACGGCAAACTCTCGATATCGCCGACCGTCCCCCCCACTTCGATTAACGCAATGTCGGCATCGTCCTCGGGGTCCGCCGTCAGCATGCGAATGCGGCGCTTGATCTCATCGGTAATGTGCGGGATGACCTGCACCGTCTTGCCAAGATACTCGCCGCGGCGTTCCTTCTCGATGACCGCGTGGTACACGCTGCCCGTCGTAATGTTGCTTTTTTGGCTCAGCTTCGCGTGCGTGAAGCGCTGGTAGTGGCCGAGGTCGAGATCGGTTTCCGCGCCGTCGTGCGTGACGAACACTTCCCCGTGCTCGAAGGGGTTCATCGTGCCGGGGTCCACGTTGATGTACGGGTCGAGCTTCATAATCGCGACCTTCAGGCCGCGCGCCTCGAGCAGCAAGCCCAGGCTCGCCGCCGCGACACCCTTCCCAACGGATGAAACAACGCCTCCGGTGATGAACACGTACTTCGGCATTCAGCAATTCCCCCTATCGCCCCTTCCGCAAAGGGCACTGCTCGAATCGTTTGGGACCCCGACGCACCGTGGCTCGCGACCGACAGCCTTCCCGTTGGCACTTCCGCGCGCGCGAATCAACGCTCTCGCACTCATCGTACCGGCCTTCCTGGTCTGTGGCGCCGCCGTCGCAAAGTTCGTCCAGGTTAGGTATAGAGGAGGGTGAAATCCCGTTATCCCTAACGGGATTGCATGGTAACACAGCCGATGATCGAATGCAACTGAGCCGTGCGGAAAAGCACAACGGATGGGGTCAATTCGAGAAAAACGGCCCTATATCTGGGCCGCTAGCTGGACCGATTCGTCCTTCGGCAAGGGCACCGTCGCGTCCGGTACCGCCTCGATTTCGCTCGCCGTAACGACCTCGCCGGACAACAGCGCGACGCCGTCGACAGCAACCACAAGGTCCTCCCTCAACCGGTACGTGCGCCCGCCGGATGCAAGGTACAAGTAGTCGCCTTGATGCCAGACGTCGTCGGCGGGGTGGACAAGCCCGCTCGCCAGTTTCACGTCGTGGCGGTCCCTCGCCGTGTCGCCGACCAGCCGCGTCATCATGCGTTCTTCGCGCTCTTTCTTCGCCGCCGCTTTCAACGCGGCGGGCGTAAGCGACGGATCGAATTTCGTGTACAGGAACGAGTTTCCATTCTTTCGGAAATAGTCCCAGTACAAGTTCACGAGATACACGTAGTTCTGCGTCTCCCGATACGGCGGAATGCCGCCGTAGCGCCGCACCGTCTCCGGTCCCGCGTTGTATCCCGCGAGCGCGAGGCTGAAGTCGCCATTGAAAAGCGAAATCAACTTGCTGATGTACTGCGTGCCACCGCCAATGTTGTCCGCCGGATCAAACACGCTCGAAACGTTCAGGTCGCGCGCCGTGCCCGGCATTAGCTGCATCAGCCCCGCCGCGCCTTTCGGCGACACCGCATACGGATTGCCCCGGCTCTCGACTTGAATGATCGCATGAATCAGGCTCGGATCGACTTTATATAACTTGGCGTAGTGGTCGACATATTTGTGTATGTCGGTGTCCGTGTATTTGCCGATCGTGACGCCCCAACGCCGATCGCGAACGATGGGATCGAAGTTTATCTTGATGCGCGTGAAGTCGTTTCGCCCTTCGTATTTCTCGATCCGGTTCGTAAGGACTGGTGTCCCCCCGTCTCTGGGCTGGTAAATCGCCATACCGCGCGTACGCGCTGAACCGCTCGCCCGCTGCTTCGTCAATTGCTGGAGATACGCCGCACGCTCGTCCGAGTAGCGCGTGCGGTTTGTCGCGGAAGCACCCAGGTTGCCGGCACGGCGGTTTGGCTTGTCGGTTATGACGATGGGCGCCGGGCGGGTGCGCAAGGCTTCGGCCGCACTGCCGGGCCTCGGGTTCGTAACGGGACGGGGCTTGACTGCCGGGCTGGGGTCCTTGATGGGACTCTGCGCCGCCGCCGCAAACGACAGCGCAGCGCCAATCATAGCTATACTCAAATAGCGGCGTACCGACATAGCGTTCAATTCGTTCCCCTAGACGCGCCCTTCGTCGTGTAAAGAGTATATGCATCGAACGTCAATCCCGCAAGGGGGTTGACATGTCACCTAAATTGTATTAAAGTCTTAATACAATCTGGGGCCGCCCGATGCTCATCCATCTGTCCCCAAAAAACGGCATTCCCATCTATCTACAGATCGTCAGTCAGGTCAAGTACCTTGTGGCCTCCGGTCGGCTGCGCCCTTCTGACGAAGTCCCTCCAATCCGGGCACTGGCCGAAAAGCTGTTAATTAATCCAAACACTGTTGCGCGCGCCTATCGAGAACTGGAGCAGGCGGGTATTCTCATAAAGCGTCAAGGGGCAGGTACCTATGTATCGGAAACCGGGACCCCGCTCGCATGGGCAGAGCGTATTAAATTATTGACAGAAAGAATCGACGGCCTGCTCGCGGAGGCCCATCAACTGGACGTACCAACGGAACAAGTACTCGCCCTTATAAAGGAACGTGATCGCCTCATCGCCGCATCACCCAACAAGGAGACAGGAAATGCCGGAGCAGAATAGCAGCAGTTCGGGGTCGCCGGTGGTCGTCGACCGTCTCTCCCATCACTTCGGGCGGACCATCGCATTGTCCGGCGTGTCGCTATCCGTACCCAAAGGCGGTGTGTTTGGGCTCGTGGGCGAGAATGGCGCAGGCAAGACCACGCTCATCAAGCTGATGCTCGGGCTGCTGGTGCCGTTTCGCGGCGAGGTATCAATGTTCGGGATGGACCCGGTCGTAAGCCCCGAGAAAGTTCTCGCGCGGCTCGGCTATCTTTCCGAAGATCACGACCTCCCCCACTGGATGCGCGTTTCCGAACTCATCCGGTACAACCGCGCGTTTTACCCCGATTGGGACGACCGCTACGCGGAGGAACTGCGCCAACGCTTCGGCCTCGACGCGCATACAAAGGTCAAGAACCTCTCGCGCGGCCAACGCGCCCTCGCCGGACTGCTCATCGCGCTCGCGCACCGGCCGGAGTTGCTTGTGCTCGACGAGCCGTCGTCCGGCCTCGATGCCATAGCGCGGCGCGACATCCTTGCCGCAATTGTCCGCACCGTCGCTGACGAAGGCCGCACGGTTTTCTTCTCCTCGCACCTGCTCGACGAGGTCGAGCGCGTCGCGGACACCGTCGCCATGATTAACAAGGGGCGGCTGGTCCTCTGCGCGCCGATGGACGAGATCAAATCTCAACACCACACGCTCACACTCCAGTTTCCCGAAAATGTCGCGAGCCCGCCGAAGATCGAAGGCGCACTCTCCGTAGACGGGCGCGGCCGAGAATGGACCATCGTGTGCAACGGCGAGATGGCCGCCGCCCGCGAAGCCGTCGCGAAACTCGGCGCCACCATCCTCGAAGAGTCCACACCCAGCCTCGAAGACATCTTCGTCGCCCGCGCCGGCCGCCGCGCGATGAACGGCTAAGGAGATCGCAATGCGATCGCCAGTACGCGCATTGATTTGGGAACAATGGCGGCAAGTGTGGTGGACCGCGCCGTTGTCGATTCTGCTCACGACGGGCGTGTCGTTCGCGTTGCACCTGGACCCCGAGATCGAGTGGTACAAAGACCTGTGGAAGATGGGAAGCAATGGCGCAATCATCGCGTCATTGGCGCTGGCCGGTGGATTGTTGCTGTTCGCGCACAGCAGCCCGACGGACATCCGCGCGGGGCTGCCCGCGCGCCACATGACGCTGCCGGTGCGGTCGCTTACGCTGGCGTTGTCGCAGTACGTATTTCGATTCGCCTACTTCGTCCTTCTCGCGTACCTCCTCCTGACATCGATCAGTCTGATTGACGACTCGTACGCGGAAAATGTGCTCCCCGGAACGGTCTATGCTTCATGCGTGATCTCGATCTTGATGGCATCGATTTGGACCATCGGCCGACGAAGCATGTTCTGGGCATCGGCAATCGCCATCGGCATCGCGGTAGGGATGTTCTTTCTTCACGACAGCGTATCGATTCGGTCCTCCGCAGCAGGGTACGTCCTTGCGTTCGCGCTGATAATCGCCGGCAGTGCGATCGCCGTGAGGGGCGCGCTACGGGGACATGCCGTGCCGCGGTCAGGACCCGGCGCCATTGAAGCAAAGGCGCCGCGTGCCGCAACGCGCTCCTTCCGCGACCCGATACAGGCATACCGCTGGTTCGAGTGGCGCCGCAAATCGCGCGTGGTGACGTACAGCGCCGCGGCCGTCCTTGTGCCGCTTTTACTGTTGGAGGGCTATGACATCTGGACCAACCTGCAAAAGCCCGAGCAACGAATGGGGTCAATGGTTCACAAAACGGGGTTGGGCGCGCAGAATCCAACATTAATGATTTGGACCATTCCGAAAACGGATAGATTGGCCCGCGATCTGGATGGCATGGCCATGACACTCGTCTACGCGCCACCGTTCATTGCGCTTATTTCCGGTGTCTGTTTCGCACTGCTCGACCATCGAGATGGGACGCTTCGCCTCGCAAATTACGTGTTCACGCTTCCAATGAGCACGCGTGACATGGTGCGAGCGCGGTTTTGGTTTGGAACGAAGGCAACCGCGTTGCTTTGTATTCCCTGTTTCCTCGTAAGCGCATGCCTCGCAGCGCTGTGTGTCAAACTGAACACGAACGAGGCGTATATCGTGGAGCGGTGGTACCCGAGTTCCGAGTATCCACTGACCCTGGTGCTGTCCTTCGTCGCCACGTGGGCCCTGCTGTGGAGTCCATTGCCAATCCTTCTTGGATTGCTGTGGCTGGGGTCCGTTGGACTCGTCCTCGAGTTCACCGGTGTCCGCGGCGAAGATCCGATGCGAATGGCGCTTATAGCAATACCCCTTGCGATTACCGTATACGCGACCTTCCGCGTTGTCTCACGATATCGCCGCGGACAATGCGACGCGCAAGCCATCGAGGCCACGATGTGGATCGCGATCCTTGGCGGAGCGATCCTGATTGGCTGGAGCATTGCTGACTTCGGCTACTTCTATGACGACGAATTGCCGCTTGCCGCCGCGATGACGATGGCGCTGCTGTTCTACGCACTCGTGACGCAGCCGCACTGGCTCGAACGGCTGCGCCACGGCAGGCACAACATACGCGGCCAACGCACGTTCATGGGAGGTTGACAGATGGGTTCACCGATACTGGCCCTCGTGTGGGAGCAATGGCAGCAGGTGCGGTTCATGATCGCATTCGTCATTTCGATCACATTTCTCGCGTCGTGGAGCCTGCACGCCGCAATGATCGCTGCGCTGCCCCCGGAGCACGACATTTCGACACAGGGGATTCCCGAAAACGCGATACAATCTTGGACAGAAATGTCGACGTTCATTGCCGCGTCTGCCCTGCTGCTGTTGCTGCCGGGCCTGCTGTTTACCCACAGCAGTCTTCGCGACCTGCGCATGGCGCTTCCGCAGCGGATGTTGGTCCTGCCCGTATCGAACCTGCAATTGGCGTGGGCGCAGGTCGCCTTCCGCTTCGCCACAGTTTTTTGTGTGGCTGTTATACTCGGCCTTCTGATCGCGGCGGTTGACAGGGCCTTCGTAAGCGCCATCGCGCCATTCACCGGCATTGCGCTGATTTCGTACGCATATATTTCGGCCATCGCGCACACTGTGGGAGCGCGAAGCCCGATTGCCGCATTCGTATTCGCGGCGCTTACCACGACGCCGGTAACCGTGGCAGTAGTATTCGTGGATTCCGGCCTCACGGGCGCCACCGGCGCGCCATGGGCGCTGTCGATCGCGTTCATCGCGTTGTGTGGCGCAATCTCGATCCTCGGAATCGCGCTCCTCCGCGGCGCACCGTCCTTCCAAGAACTTGTTCGCACACAGGCATTCCGGCCTTCCGCGAGACTCCTGCGCACCAGCTTACGCGATCGCGAAATATTCCATGTCGAATGGAAACGAACGTGGTGGCTGATGCCGAGTCTCGCCGCGGGAATGCTGGTGTTGAGCGGGACGCTGTTTATCGTCAACCTCTTTCGGACGACGAGGTTTGACGACGTGGTCCGGTGGGCCGGGGAAATGCTGTTCGGCGTCGGGCCGCCGGTGTGCTGCTTCATTCTTGGTTTACTGTTCCTTGCGCGCGATCACCGCGACAGTGTGAACGGTGTAGCCCGGTTCACGTGGACCCACCCCACGTCTGTGCAACAGGTGGTGTTGCACCGCATGCGCGCGGTGACCTACTCGATGCTGCTGACGTTCGTCGTGCCAGGCATACTTGTGACGATCTTCACTGTGATTGCATTCGGTTTGCCGTCCTTTGGGCCGCTCTCGGGAACACTTCTTGCCGTGTTCGCGTCTGCAGCCTTTCTTTGCCTCGCATGGTGCATCGTGTGGGTGCCCTACGTGCCGTTGGCGTACATGCTCTTATTCTCGTCCTATAGCACCGCGACGAACTACCGCGTATGGGGCCCCGCCGAGGACTTCTGGCTCCTGATTCTCCCCTCGTTAATCTACCTGGCAGTATTCACCTTCGTCGCCCTCGCGTGCTGGAAACGGCGCGTCTTTGAGTGGCGCATCGTGTTGAGATTTCTTGCAATAGGCGCCGTACTGTTCATCATCGCATTGATGCTCATCAGCAACGCGTTTCGCCCGATTGACTACCCACCAAACGAGAATCTGGCCGCATATCGTCTCGCGGCACTCGCGCTGAGCCTCATGCCGCTCTTTGCCTTTCTCGCGCAAGGCGTTCTCCTCGATCGCATCCGACACGGCGCGCTGACGCGCCGCCTGCCCGCGCGCAGTTCTCGGTTCACGGCGTCTCGCAGTGTCTCCGGCCATGTGTAACAAACGGTAGATGTACGCGCAGTAGCGCGGTAGACTATGGCTCCGAATCGAACCTGGAGCCGCGTCATGCCGAGAATTCTCCGTTCGCTCTCTTTCTTGACCGCGCTTGTTTCCTTGAACCCCGCCTTTGCGCAAGAAGACGCCGAACATCGTTGGCTCGCGCGGCAGAAGGTACTTCAGGCGGAAGCAAGTCCGGACGGCGTACGCACCGGAGTTGTCGGCGATCTGCCCTTGTTCACGGTCACGCCCGCGAAGACCGGTCAACAACTCGTGCGCGTTTCGATAGCGTTTCCCCCGCTCGCGCTTCCGAAGGACTTGGCGATTATGGTGAGCGACGGCGCGACGACCGTTGAGCCCGACATGCGAATCCTGACGTGGCACTCGGGCACTCCTCCATCAGTCCGCCGTGCGATCGTCACGTTTCCATTCACGTTTCCAAACCTATCCGCGCGCAAATTCACGTTGTCGCTATTCAAAGGAACGCCCCCACCCCAGGTCTCGATCTTTAGCGAGGGTGACGATTGGCAAATCGACATCGCCGGGCACACTTTCTCGATAACGGACCAAGGCATCGTGTGGAAACGGCCGGACCAAACTGCCGTGATCGCCGAGGTAATCGCGCCGCCGCGGAGCAGCACCTCGCGAGGAACGCTTGGCCTCATCGAGTCCGGCAGGCACTACAAGTGGGTGCGGGCATCGTTTTATGACGAGCATTGGCCGCGCGTCATCGAACTGCGCGCGGACTCGCTGGGGACCGTTGTACTTCAAGCGCGCCTGCAGCGTCTGGACAAGGGCGACGCCACCGCGCCCGATCTGGGCTGGAAGATTTCCGGCGCGCCGCTTCCGGCGGTCGAGAAACATGTCTTCACGGCCGCCGAGTCGTCCGCGTTTCGTGCGAACAGTCCCCAGTTCGACGTTTCATTCCCGGACGCGCACCTGCTGCAGCGCGGCTACGTTTCGTCAGACCCTGCGGATGCAAGCCGCCTCGTCTATTTGCGATGCACGTCGAATGAGAAAGTTCCGATGCAGGAGACGGCATGGCGTTCGGCGGCTATCGCATTCTCAACCTCGGATGCTGCGGCGTTATCACCGCTGCTGGAACCGTCGCATCGCGTAATACATGGACCCCATGAACCGTCCATTCCATCAAATCTCACGCTCTATCCCGATATTGACGACTTGATTCACTACAACCACGCCGCGATCGCGCGTGCGGCGTTGCACGGCGATGACTACGGAAACGTAACCTCGTTCAATCCCGGCGGCCCGGCGAGCTATTACGGCATGAACCGGCTCAACCATTGCCCGCCAATCTTCGAGGAACATGCCCGTAGCGGCGACGCGCAACTTCGCGAGACCGCCGTGCAATGGTGCAGCAACATGTACGATCTCTCACTCTGGTGGGGCGACACCCCCGACTACGGCGGCACACGCTACAACGCCGCCGTCGCCGCAGGCGAAAAGGAACACGAAGGCGATACGAGCTTTCTCTGGCGCACAAACTGGACTTCTCACTTCTGCACGAAGGGCTTTGATTCGTTTTTCTACGCCTACGAGGAAACCGGCGATCCGCGCTTCCTCACCGCGCTGCACGCGCAAGTCGCATATGCCAAGCAATACGTCCACACGAACACCGGCGAATGCCGGAACATCGGCGACGTTGCCGACTTTGTCCGCCTGTATCGGGCGACGGGCGCGCCGGTGTTTCGAGAGGAAGCGCTGCGCCTCTTTCGCGAACTGACCGCCAAGCTCGGCGACGACAGCCTGTTTAGCCAGGGCGGCCAACCCATCGTAAAAGACGGGCCATTTATCGACGACGACAAGCACGGCTACGATGCGCCCTTCGCAAAGCCGTATATAATCGGCTACGCGCTCGCCGGCCTTCCCGATCTGCTCGAGATCGCGCCGGACGAACCCAGGCTTCGCGATGTGGTGCGCGCCGTAGCCGACTTTCTCGCCGCCTCCGTCGATCCCGCCGGTGGCTGGCGTTACCCGCACCCTCGCAGCAGCGGCATCATCATCAGTCAGGGGATGGAACACGCCGCCCAACTGACAAACGCGGCGCGCGTCCTCGAGCATCGCGGCGAGGACATCTCAAATCTGCTCGATGCAATCGAAACCGTACTTCAGGCGCGTGTTCTGTGTTATCAGCGCTCCGGCCAAATCCTCGCGGGGCTCTCCGGCTGGGAACAGGCCGCCGGCCTGTTCAAAGACGGCAAGACCATTTACGACCTCTACAAGAAACCCGAAGACCGCGATCGTTCGCGCGATTACACCGAAGGCGCGGTTGGCTTGGGCGGCGCGCCACCGGATGGACTCGTCTATCTCGACGAAGTGCTCGCATTCTATCTCGCCCATCGCCCCGCGGAACGGCTCTTCAACGCGAACGCGCAACTTGCGCAGGTGCTCGCTCGCGTTCCCGACGCGCGCCTCATGCTGACTCCACAGGAAGCGGGTTCATTTGTGCACGTAGTACATCCGAATGACCCATCGATCGGCTTCACGATTTGGGGGCCCGAATGGTGTTCCTTCCCGCTTCTGGGCTACTCACGGGAGGAACTTGGCGGAATGAATCTGGATTGGAAACGTGACGAAGCAACCGGTGCAATCGCCTACACCGTCGATCGTCCCGATGCCACATTCACGGCACAGTTCATTCCGCGCCTCGACCACGTCGAATGCCTCTACACGACATGGCCAAAGCCCGAAGCGACGGTTTCCGGCGCACTCACCGTCGGCCCCTGCCAACAAATGAAGGGCGGCGTATTTGACGGTGACGACGCGGACCTCATGTCGCGCATGTATTTCCTGTCCGATGGCGTGTGGACCTCGCTCGCGTCGTGCGCAAACGGCAATGCGCGCAATATCCAATTCGTGAAAGGCGGACCATCCGCTGACGTCGAAGGAGAGATGGCCGCGAGCGGTTGGAAAACCATTCACCACCCGCGCCCGGACATTCCACTGTTAGCATGTGTGAGCACGGATGGCCACTGGATCGCGGCCACGGCCGCCGAGAACGGGACCGCCGTATGCAACAACGCGAATGAATCGCACCGCTGTATGCACTCGCACGGGGCAGTTCCGTTGCGCCGCGATGGACCTACGACACTGCGCGTGAAAGCCTACCTCTTGCGCGGGACGTTGGACGACGTTCGCACACGCTACGAACGCGATCGCGAACGCTGGGCCCAATTGCCCGGTACGCCGGGGGCGCTTAGCCAACAAACCGCTACGTACGGCACACGCGACCTCCTCCCCGCGTTCAACGACGCGCGCGTCGCGCGCATGTCGTTCAATTCGGCGTGGGACAATTCTTCCTTGCCATTTGCCGATTGGCGCAAGCATGCGCGCGAGACGTATCTTGCGTCTCTCGGTTCGCGGCCGCCCCTTGCCCCCTTCGCCGTGTCCGAACTCGCGCAGGAGGACCGCGGCAGCTACGTCGCGCACAAACTCGCCTTCAATATCAGCGCCGACGAACGCACCAAAGCCTACCTCCTGGTCCCGAAAGACGAAGGCCCGCATCCCGCGCTAATCGCGCTGCACGATCACGGTGCGCACTTCTCCATCGGAAAAGAAAAGGTTGTGCGGCCCTTCGCGGAACCCGGCGAACGCGTCGCCGATGCCGCCGAGTGGACGGACAAATACTACGGCGCACGATGGATTGGCGACACGCTCGCGGATCGCGGTTATGTTGTTTTCGCCACGGACGCGCTCTTCTGGGGCGATCGCGGGCGGTTCGGCGGCGTAAACTACGAAGACCAGCAGGCGCTTGGCGCGAACATGCTCATGCTCGGCTTGTCCTGGGCGGGGAAAATCACGTGGGACGACGTGCGCAGCGCGGAGTTCGTTCAAGGTCTCCCCTACGTCGATCCCGATCGCATCGGATGTCTCGGGCTCTCGATGGGGTCGCACCGCACGTGGAGTCTCTGCGCCGCAACGGACATCGTGAAGTGCGGCGCGGCAATCTGCTGGATGGGCGATACTCCCACGCTCACCGCACCGGGCAACAATCAGACAAAGGGCCAATCCGCGTTCAGCATGCTCATACCGGGTCTGCGCAACGAACTCGACTATCCCGACGTCGCCTCAATCGCCTGCCCCAAGCCCATGCTCTTTTACAACGGCGCCGAAGATGGCCTCTTCCCCGTCCCCGGCGTCGAAGCATCGTATGCGAAAATGCGCGCGGTGTGGGAAGCGCAGGGCGCAGGCGATCGACTCGTCACGAAACTCTGGCCCGTCCCCCACGAATTCAACGCGGCCATGCAGGATGAAGCGTTTGCCTGGCTTGATACCGTCCTGAAGTAATTGTTCCCGCATCGACGGTATGGTATGTTAGGATGCTAAGTAACGGAGTAGACATGAAAAGCGCTAGTCTGAATATCGAAAAGCTTCCACACTGTGAAATCAGGGACGAGTCCAAATCCCTTGTTGCCCGCATGAACCGAAGCGGGCGGCCCGTTGTCGTCACACATCGGGGAAAACAGACCGCGATTGCCATGGGAATTTCTAAATACGAGTCGATGGTCGAAGAAATTGAAACCCTTCGTGACATTCAGACCGCGCTGCAGCAAATCAAACAGGGTAAAGCCATCCCGCACGCAGTCGTCGCCCAAAAGCTAAAAAAACGACTGGACCATGCGCGTTGATTGGTCTCCGCTCGCCTTACGCCGCGTAAATCAAATCATTGACCGTATCGCTAAACACAATGTGCGCGCGGCACAGAACTGGATCGGCCAACTACTGGACACGGTCGAGTTGCTCGGACAATTCCCCAGACGCGGCCGCCGCCTGAATACAATTAAGAACGCCGAAATCCGGCACATATGGGTTGGCATGTATCGCGTAATTTACACGATTGACCGCGACTGGGTGCAAGTCCTTACCGTTCGCCACGGCATGCAACGCGAATTACGCAGATATCGTCGCCGTTAACAGCCACTGGTGCGCATATAGGTTGTCCAAGCAGAGAAACTGGGACGTTGTCGATGGCTAACATTACTCTCTTGGCAGACACTAACGCATTGACCGAATTCGCCCGAAGCATTCTTCGCGAATTACGCCCACACCTAACGGACGATTTGCTCGTCGAGCAAATCCAACGCCAAATGTCCAATGGCTACCGCGTCGCCGTTCTCGAACATAACGGCGAACCCAAAGCCGTCGCCGGGTTCCGTTTCGGCGAATTTCTTGCCTGGGGCCGCATCATGTACGTGGACGATCTCGTCGTAAAAGAAACCGAGCGCGGCA
The DNA here is from genome assembly GCA_013359265.1 of Candidatus Hydrogenedentota bacterium. Taxonomy (NCBI): domain Bacteria; kingdom Pseudomonadati; phylum Candidatus Hydrogenedentota; species Candidatus Hydrogenedentota bacterium. The sequence continues at coordinate 3,981 of JABWCD010000046.1, read as the reverse complement.
ATGGATACGGCGGGCAGTTGTTGGAGTGGTTGATGGCGCACGCGCGGGAAAACGGCTGCGCGCAGTTTCATCTCGACAGCGGGACCCATCGCCTCGACGCGCATCGGTTCTACAAGGCGCACGGCATGGAACTATCAAGTTACCACTTCGGGATGAAGCTCTGAAATTTGCACGGCGACACCCACCACTTGCGACAAATCAAGAGTCTCTAATGCTGTGTTGATATCCGTGCCTCCGAAGTCGCCAACCGCCGCGCCCTCTCCAATTTCCTTTTCGGACTCCTTTGGTCCTCTTCGTCCTTTGGTCCTTTTCGTCCTTTAGGTCCTTTTCGTCCTTTGGTCCTTTTCGGGTCCCTTAGGTCCTTTTCGGGTCCCTTAGGTCCTTTTGGCCTTTGGCCTTTTGGCCTATGGCCTACGGCTGCGTGAATACAATTCCCGATCCGTCGGGCTTCGCCAGCCGCAGACAGAAGTTCCAGCCGCCCGCGCCCTGGCTGATCTTTGCCAGAATGGTGTTACTCCCCTTGACAAAGTGGACGTCGACCTTGTCCTGGTCGAGCGCCGATCCGCGATCGACACGGTTCTCGAAGACCTGCTTTCCGTTTAACCAAATCTGGTTGCCATCGTCCGATCCGATCCGAATCTGGCCATCGCACTCGTCGGCGACGTCCACGATCGCGTAGGCATAGCCGAACACGCGGTCCGATTGCGCTATCGATCCGGTTAGATCGACAAGTCCGATTGGCCCGTTCCCCGTTGCCGGCTTCCACTCGTACGTCTTGCCCGCCGCGGAAACGGGCTTGCTCGGGTCCACGTTGGGTTCGCCAACGAATGCCGTGGTCCACGCGGCATCGTTCTTCCATTTAAATGGACCTATCACCTGCCACTTTCGGACCAGTCCGAGAATATTCGCGAATTCGGGTGGCGCGGCATCGCCGAGACTTGCTGCCATGCGCACCAGCGTTTCCACGGGCGCGCCCGCACTCTGCACCAGCTTGGCCGCTTCGACGGCTCTTTCGTTTTCCTTGTTCGCCGCCAACGCACCGGCTACCGACGCCATCGCTTCGACCGCATCCGCCTTCAGGTCTGCAATCCCGAGCGCATCCTTCACGGTGTCAAATGCCTGTGGCACGGGGTTCCGGGCAATTCCGCGCACGGCGTCCGCGCGCAACGCTTCGTCGTTCGTCAGCGCGTACAATTGGACAAAGACAAGGCCCGCCGCCTGTTTGTCGCCCGTGCTCCCAAGGTTTCCCGCCATCTGTTTTACGGCATTCAACGCAAACTCGCGCTCCTCGTCGTTGCCGCTCTTGGCAACCTCAACCAGCGCGGCAAAACCTTTCATCGAACCGATACTCGCGAGCGCGTGCAACGCCGCCGTCCGAACCGCCGGTGCTCCGTTCAATTCCGCTGCAATCAAATCAAGCGCGTCCGTCTGCTTCTGTTGTCCCCAAATGGAAATCATGGAAACACGCACCGGCTCGGAGAGACTCGAATACGCGGCCACCGCCCCCTTGACCGCTTCGCCGCCCTGCAAGCTGGTCAACGCCATCGCTGCTTGATCGTCCAATTCGCCGCCCGCGTTCGCAGCGCCGGCGACAATCGCGTCGATGACCGTAGCGTCGCCATAACGCCCCAACCCCATCATCGCTTCCGCGCGATTGGCCTTTTGCGGCGCGTTGGCGAGAACATCGCGGTACACCGCCATCGCGATGCCCCAGTTCCCGCCAGTATTGACGACTGCGTCCGCCAGCCGCAACAACGCGTCGTACGCGGCGGCTTGCGTTTCCGGTGTTGACTTGGCGGCGGTATCCCGCAGGGTCGTGACATATTTCGCGTCGCCGCTCCATGCGACCGCGCGCGCCGCCGCTACACGCACCGAATCGTCTCCATGCGACAACAGCGATGCCGCGCGATCGAGCGAACGCGGGTTGCGCAGCATGGCCACAGCGTCTAACAACGCGACGGCGAAGGCGGCGTCCGCATGGGGTGCGGCATCGATTAGCGCATCGCAGGCCTCGTCCGTCGCCGCAAGGGTAAGGCATTCCCGCGCCCTCTCGCGCAGGTTGGCATCGGTGCCGTTCAGAATGGCGGCAACAGGCCCTACGTCAAGCCCATTCGGCGCAACAATCGGCAGCAGTCGCAGCCCCTGCAACACGACCATCTCCGGCTGTCCTGGCGCCACGAGCGTCATGAGCTTCGTCGCGGCGATTTCGCGCTCCGCCTCGTGACCGGGCGCGGCCGCGCCATTGGCAATGTCCGCGATCACGTTATACGCCGACAACTTCACCGGCTGTTCCTGGCTCGACAGCAGCGGCAGCAGATGGTCCAACGCCGCCACTCCATGCCGCGGCAGCAACTGCCTCGCGCGTACGCGCGCGGCAATATCCGGCGACGCCAAGTCCTTCGCCAATGCGGCCGGCAAGGTTGTGAAATCCGCATTCGCTATCGAAGCCACCACGATCGCAATCGCGCACGCGCGGAAGAATAAGTTCTTCATTATGCGAGCCTCCACGGCGCACGGTACACGCGCGTCAGGTGACGGTTTGCCAGGTCATCGTTCAAGAACTTTTCAGCGTCCCCGTCCCAATAGAGCTTCCGCCCCGCCTTCAACGCAACGCCCGCAAGCAGGACGGACGCCGTTGATCGAAATCCCTGCTCGATATCCGCGACGGGCCGCTTCCGCGTCCGCACGCAATCAAAGAAATTGTTGTGGTGCGGCGGGTTCGCCCAACTCTTTTCGGGTTCTCCGATAACCTCCGCGATTCCAACGTCCTTCGGTTCGACAACGAACGAATTGCGATCGACAAACAGCGCCCCCTTCTCCCCATTGAACCGGATGCCGTAGTCCTTGTTCCCGTATCGGTTGTTCGGACGCTGCTCCCACGTCACGTTACAGCCTTCGTATTCCAACAGCACCTCGATTGCTTCGTAGTTGTCCGAACCCGTGCCGCCACGATAACTCCCGCCGAGCGCCTGAATGGTCAGCGGCCGGTCCTTCTGGATCCCCCAGTGCACGATGTCCATCAAGTGAATGCCCCAGTTCGTGAGTTGTCCGCCGCGCGCGTAATCGTGCCAGCCCATGAATCCGAAGTAGCGTTCGCGGCTGAACGGCACCCACGGCGCCGGCCCGAGCCACATGTCCCAGTCCACGCCATCCGGCACGGGCGCGGGTGTCTCGCCTTCGGAGAACCCGTTCACCCCGATCCACGCGCCCGCGGAGATGATCGGTCCCAAGCGGCCGCTGTGCACGATCTCGATTGCTTGCTGAAATATCGGCATCGACCGTTGCTGTGTGCCCGCCTGCACCACGCGCCCGTAGCGCCGCGCGGCGTTCACCATCGCGCGGCCTTCCGCGATCGTCGTGCACACCGGCTTCTCGACGTACACGTCCTTCCCCGCCTCGCACGCGAGAATCGTAATCAGCGCGTGCCAATGATCCGGCGTCGGCACGAATACAGCATCGATATCGTTCCGCTCGAGCACCTGCCGAAAATCCTGGTACACGTCCGGTTTCTTGCCCGTCTTCTGCTCGACAATCCCCTGCATCTGCGTGTACCGCGTCTTCACCACGTCGCACAACGCCAGCAAGTTGCAGTTCGGGTTGTCGCACAACGCTTCGATATGGCGGCTGCCCATGCCGCCATTACCAATCACGGCAATATTTATTCTGTCGTTCGCGCTGACCTGCGCGCTCGCCCTCCGCCCCAGCGTCGTGAGGGCGACGCCCCCGGCGACCGTCAAAAACGACCGGCGCGATAGCCCGTTTGTAGTCATAGGTAAAGACTCCTACTGTCATGAGTTTGAAACTCGCACCATCTGTCGTGCTCGTGCTGCCCCGAAAATAGAACTCTAAGACGTCCTACTCGTGTCGCTTTTGAAATATGAGATTTCGTAACACTTTAGCCGTTTGCCGCGACGTTTGGGGGTAACGGCGGCAGCTGACCGGTTTTGAGGTATGTCGTTAAGGCGTCTTGGAGCGTTGCGA
>JABWCD010000045.1 GCA_013359265.1 Candidatus Hydrogenedentota bacterium | reverse complement strand
GGCAGCGCCGATTGCGCTTGCCGCGCTGGGCGACAGCGACGCCGCCGTACGCGGCGCGGCCCTGCGCTCGCTGACGAAGCTCGGCGGCCCAGCCGAAGTGCCCGCGGTGATTGGCGTCCTGACGGCCGCAACCGACGAAACCGAACGGCGCGAAGCGGCAAACGCCCTCAACGCGATCGCGGCGGTCCACGGAGAAGCCGTATTGCCCGCCGTGCTCGATGCGATGAAAGGCGCGAGCGGCGAATCCCGCACCGCGCTGCTTCGCAGCCTCGGGATTATCGGCAGCGCCCAGGCGCTCGAACCGGTCGTCGCGGCGTTGCGCGATCGCAACGCGGAATTCAGCGCCGCCGCCGTTCGCGTTCTCGCCGAGTGGAAATCGACCGACGCCGCGCCGCACCTGCTGAAGCTGGCGCAAGGCAAGAATGCCGCGCAAAAAGACCTCGCGCTCCGCGGCTATGTCCGCCTCGCGCAGGCGGAAGCCAACGCCGACGCGAAAGCGCAGATGCTCGCCACCGCAATGGGTGTCGCAAAGACGAAAGAAGAGCAGTGGCTGGTGCTGCCCGCCTACGGAACCTTGGCGACGAAACCGTCGCTCGATACGCTCGCCGGCATGCTCGACAATCCGGACATCAAAAACGAGGCCGGCAGCGCACTCGTCGCCGCGGCGACCGCATTCGCAAAAGCCGATGCGGCAAACAAACCCGCCGCCGCCGAAGCCGTCAACGCCGTCCTCGCCAAGTGCGACGACGCAACCTTGAAGGAACGCGCGCAGAAGGCGCTCGAAGGAATGAAGTAACCCGTTGGAGTTTTGGGGTTGGAAGGCCGGACGGGTATCACCCGTCCGGCCTTCCTCGTAGTGGGGCAACGCAGTTATTCATCTTCTGTGACAAAGTAGCCGCCTCCGGCAGTCTGGGCACTATTTGCATTTTTCCAATAGTACGTGCTATAAGTTTTACGGAGCTGCTGGTGGTTTTCGTAGTAGGCGCAGGGGTAATCGGCTGTGAATCACCGCAGAAACCTCATCTTTGGAATACTTGCCGTCCAACTCCATAAGCTTTCTCCCGGCAAGATGGCCGAGTTGGCCGCAGCCGCGGCCGCCGATCCAACACAGGATTTGCCGGAGCGTGTTGTCTCCGAAAAACTAATCTCCCCCGAAAACCGCGATCTGCTCGTCAGTCTGGTTAATGAAGCAATCAAGGAACACGGTGGCGATTCCCAGGCGGCCCTCGATTGGATTCGAGGGACCGACTCGACGTACGCCACGCTTACCGCCGCTTCATCCGCCGGCGTAACCGAACCGTTCCGGCGGGAAGATGCCGGCATATCGGATGCCGAGTACCTGCGCACGCTCGACGGCATGCGCGAGCGGCCCGGGCGATACTGGCTCAAATCGGAACATGCCCGCGGGGGGCAGGGCCGCCTGCTCCTCGTCCACGACGAGGCCCTCGGCCGCGACATCATTCTCAAGGAACTGTTAGGCACCCCCGATCCGGATATCGAGCATCCTTCCCCCGTTCGCCGGACGGCAAGTCTCGTTGCGCGCTTCCTCCAGGAAGCGAAAATCACGAGCCAACTGGAGCACCCCTCGATCGTTCCCGTGTACGAAGTGGGACTGCGCCCGGACAGCACCCCCTACTACACCATGAAATTGCTCAAGGGCAGGACCCTGAGCGCGGCATTTCACGACTGCAAAGGCTTGGCGGACCGGCTTGCGCTCGTGCGCCATTTCGCGGATATCTGCCACGGCGTGGCCTACGCCCACAGCCGCGGCGTCATCCATCGCGACCTGAAGCCCAGCAACGTGATGATCGGCGCCTTCGGCGAAACTGTCATCCTCGATTGGGGACTCGCCAAGTTGACCGGCACGCTCGACGTGCATTTCGATGCGTTCGAAAAAACCGTTACCGCGATAAAGGTCGGGTTTGACTCGGAACAGGGCAAGACCGCGCCCGGCGCAGTGCTCGGCACCCCCGCGTACATGTCGCCCGAGCAAGCTCGAGGACAGCTCGACAAGGTGGACAAGCGCTCCGACGTCTACGGCCTCGGCATGATCCTTTACGAGTTGATCGCCGGCCGGCTCCCCTTCGATCAGGCGCCCGTCTCCAGCATCCTCTACCAGGTCGCCAACGAACGGCCGCGCTCCTGCCTCGACTTCCAGCCCGACGCCCCGCCGGAACTCGTCGCCATCTGCAGTCGGTGCCTCGATCAGGACCCGAACAAACGGTATCAGGACGCCGCCGAACTCGCCGCGGACATCGAGCGCTTCATGTCCGGCGCGCTCGTCGCGGCGTATACCTACAAGTTCCGCGACGTCGTGACCCGGTACTACAAGCGCCACCGCGTCATGGTGAATACCGTCGCCGCGTTCCTGCTTGCGCTCCTGGGCCTCGGCGTCTACTCGTACATCAACATCTCGATCGCGCGCGACCGCGAGGCGCTCGCCCGCGCGGTCGCCGAAGACGGCAAGTACGTAACGCAGTTGCACCTGATTCAGTCCTCGATGGAGCAAAACAACTTCAAATTGGCGCGTGAAACGCTTTGGGCGACAAACCCATCGCTCAACAATTGGGAATGGGGCTACTTACTGAACCAGTGCTATCGGGAGTTGTACGCACTGGACGACTGCGTTACCGCCAAATACAGTCCCGATGGCACACGCCTCGCCACGTCGTCCCGGACAAACCCCATCGAGATTCGAAATGCCGAGGATGGCGCGAAGATTGTCGCGTTGAGCGAGGAATCGAAGGGGTCGCTGTCCCACGAATACAGCCCCGACGGCACTCGAATCGTGAGTGCACGTCTGGATGGCGCCGTCCATGTGTGGGATGCGCAAACCGGCCAATTGACCGCGCGCATGTCCGGCCACAATGGACAGGCCGATTCCGTGCGGTTCGACCAATCCGGCCGACGAATCGTATCATCCGGTAAAGACGGTGTCGTCCGGATGTGGAACGCTCAGTCCGGCGAGTTGATGCTGACGATCGAGGATCCCGGCCAGAGTTTCTATTACGCTTCCTTCGCCCCGGGAGACCAATACGTTGTCTTTGTCGCGCGCAAACGAGATTCGGGTATCGACGCAGCCATGTCCGCGGCTGAGGTGTGGGTCTGGGACCTTGCGAGCAACAGCCGCATTTGTTCGACTCCGGGCTCGGCGTACGCCGCGACCGCCGACGGAAACCTGGCCGTAGCGGACGGCATGGATGTCGTAATCATGGTTCTGGCCTCCGGCGAGGTCCGCGGCAGATTGCAGGGCCACAAGGCGTCGATCGGCGATCTTGCCGTTTCCGGGGACGGCAGAACGGTAATTTCGGGCGCGCTGGATGGGACCGTCCTTGCGCACGATTTGTCCTCCGGAAAACTGAAATACGAAGTCAGCCACGGCCAGGCGATAAAGTTCGTGCGAATCAGCCGCGACGGAAAGCGAATGCTTTCCGCGTCAAACGACTGCACGATCAGAGTTTGGGACGCTGCCACGGGGCACCCGATGAACACGCTCCGCGGACACGAAATTCATACACCATTCACCGTGGAATTCAACGCGGACGGGAGCCGAATCGCGAGCGGGGCCATCGATCAAACCGTTCGAGTGTGGAGCGCCGATACCGCCCCCGGGCAACGTGTTGTAGCGCCCCTTGATTCTCCCGTCAATAAGGTTGCCATCTCGCCGGACGGCAAACTCGCAGCCATCGTACTGCGCAATCGCACCTTCGAGATTCGACGAATCGCGGACGGCGCGGTACTCGCGATTATGGCCTCGTACGCCCACGTTGGCGGAAGCGATATCGCGTTCAGCCCGGATAGCAGGCGCGTCGTGGCTTCGCTCGACGAGTTTACCCCCATGGTCTGGGACATCGAATCGCAACGGGTCGTCTCCAAGTTCACCGGCCATCACGGTCCCGTGTACTGCGTGGCGTTTAGCCCCGACGGCAAACATGTCGTCTCAGGATCGTGGGACAACACCGCACGCGTGTGGGACGCCGAGTCGGGGACCGAAGTCGTGAAATTCGCGTCGCATACCAAGACTATTCATGATATTGCTTTCAGTGTGGACGGTCGGACTGTAGGCACCGTTTCGGACGACGGTACCGCAATCCTTTGGGACGCCGCTACCGGAAACTCGATTCGGACCTTGGCCCTGAGCGGCGCAGGCCGCAGCATCGCATTTAGTCACGACGGACGTCTGGTTGCGACCGGGTCAGAAATGTACGAAGTACAACTGTGGGACATCGCTACGGGCGAACTGGTCCGCTCGTTCCCGGCGCCCGATTGTTCACTTCGGGAAATTGCGATCTCCCGCGACGACACGCGGCTGGCAGTTCCGGCCCATCGCGGCCTTCGACTATGGTCCGTGCGAACCGGTGACCAACTGTTACTGCCTTCGGACGAAGCGCCATCGTCGGTGAGCGCCTCCTTTGCCGGCTCGACAGGTTCCATCTTTGTCGCTACGTCCGGCCCGAACACACTTATCGAGTTGGTCCCGGCATCGTGGGGACCGGAGGAGATTTCGCGGGTCGCCGCTTTGCCCGAAGACGAGCGTGCGTTCGTTCTCCGCGGTGCGCGCACCGCGCCGCTAAAACCGGTTCAATCCTCTCTGTCAATGGTCGTGGCCACTACTCCCGAATACGCCGCCAACGCGTTCGCAAAGCTTGTGGACGCCTTGGCCGGACAGACTATCCAAGCCGATGCTGTTGCGGTCGACGGGCCTGTCTATGACGCGCTCGCCCGCCTCTGTGTCCAGCGCGGTGATCGGCTCCTGGCCGTGAATGACACCGCCGTAAACGCCGGCGGCTTCCTCGATGCTACGCGCAGTTTGGCCGCTGCCTTAAAGGCCTCAACCCCGCCCGCGGCCTCGATCGTGCTCGAACGAAACGGCGCGCGCGTCACCCTGAAGTGTCAGCTCATCGAACCTGTCTCCGCGGATATCGAGCAATCGGTCGAGACCGCAACACTGCGCGACTATTTCACAACCCTCCGGCGTGACGAAATGGTTTGGAAATCCGTCATACTGGATAACCTCAAGGATCGCGCCGCCGAAATCGGCGAACCCGCCGCGGACGCAAACTCCATTAACGGCGTGTGGCTCGGACAATCGCGAGATGGTAGTGCCAAACCCCACCTGTTGGCGTTCGGCCTCGCATTGGACGATCGCATCGTCACGCTCGATGGCAAACGGATTGTCGACTATGCAACGATACGCGAACTGGGCGATACGGTCTTAGCTGCAGATAAGTCGAGTGCCGGTCTGCAAATGCAGTTCGAAGTGGAAAGAGGACAGTTCCAGAATGTAAACGTTGAGATCGAAGCCCGTTAACCGCCGAAAGGGGATGACTGTGATGTTCACACGAGGGTACTCAGAAAGGCAGGTAGTAGTGACGCTAACGGCTCAGCAACCACATGTCTAATAGCGGCGTCGGATAAGAAGGACGGATTCAATGAACTGCGACTACCTCCGTCGGTCAAAATCTGAAAGACGCGAGTTTTTGAAGTTTTCGGCGGCGGTACTGGTGGCCGCAGACATCGATTCCGCCAACCAATTGGGAAACTCCACGCCGCGCGAATCTGAACTGCAAGATATTCGGCTGTTGCCGCCCCAGCCACCGCAACAGTTGCACGCGTACGAGAATCTCACGAAGTGGAAGCTGGCCGACTGTATAGCGCTAATACGGGCCGACTTGGCGCGCGAGCGGTTCGGGATCGATGGATCGGGGCTTACAGTTGCCGTGCTCGACACTGGACTGAACACGACGCATGTGGACTTCGCTGGGAAGGATCGCATCCCCGCAACGATGAACTTTACATCGAACGACCAAAACGACGTTACGGACTCGAACGGACACGGCACGCACCTGGGCGGGATCATTGTCGCAAACGGCCTACACAAAGGCGTGGCCCCATGCGCGCGTATTGTTCCGGTCAAAGTGACAAACTCAACTGATTTTGGCTGGCTGTCCGTGGTATGCAAAGGGTTGGAATACGTGCAAAAGCACCACGATCAGTATGGCATAAGCGTGGTGAATATCAGTTATGAAGGCGAAGAGAGTTATACTGCAGACGATCATAAGTCCCAAGTATTTCAGAAAGTCAGAGGATTAATCCGAGAACTGCGAGACGAAGATGTGGCCACTGTGATTTCCGCCGGCAACCGCTTTTACCCGTTCTCGAAGGAGGGGATGTCCATTCCCGCGATCGCCCGAGAGTCAATCAGTGTGGGCGCGGTCTATTCCATAAGTGACGGTTATCAGCCCCCTGTCTATGGAGCCTGGGCCCGCAAAACTGCGCCTGACCAAATAACGCCGTACACAAAACGGCTCCACGCCTCAACGCCCACGGCGGAGTGTTGCACAGATCTTTTTGCCCCTGGAGGAACCGTGCAGTCGACTGGAATTCAAAACAACGTGGGATTTGACACTGGGCAAGGAACAAGTCAAGCAGCAGCGTTCGTATCCGGTGTTGTCTTGCTCGTTCAACACTACATTAGAAAAACTACCGGCCAGCTGCCTTCAGTCGAAGATATTGAACAATGGCTGGTCGCTGGATCCGTTGACATACAAGATGCGCCTTCTGACCCCCCCATCGACAATGTCGTGCATACAAATAAGACGTTTAGGCGTGTCGATGCGTTGGGTGCGCTAGAGGCGGCACAGAGCTATTTGGTCCACGCAGGGTTTCAGAAGCAAAAGCTACCCGGCAAGTGCTTTCGGGGCCGGGGGCGCAAAGCTAGAAAGCCGAGGTAGTGCTGCAAGGGTCTGCAATTGGGAAGTAATCTGAACTGGAAAAAAGCAAAGGGAGGAAGCAAACATGGCCACGAAACTCGACTACGCACTGGAAATAGGAGATAACTGCAGGTTGGTTAACTGGATTCTCCAATTCTCCGATGCAAACGAAACCGACAGTGTGAAAATCACCCTGAAGGATATCCATTACAGCAAAACCGCACTCGAATTGTTACAGCTTATCAAGACCCGAATCGCGTTCGCTGCACAAGTGGATGACACCAGGTTGGTGAAAGCCGACCCTCCATACAGCAAGAAATTTGTAGACCCGAATACGGCCACCGAAGTCATAAACAAGATACGCGATTATGAGAATAGTGCGCACCCCGGCGCCAATCTTAAGATGTACGAATTGTTTGCCGGCGATCATCTAGCGACGGATCCTGATCTTGTAAAGGTATTGAACCAACTTTGGTTGCTTGGCGTGTATTGGCCCAGTAATCACGGTATGCCAGGCGCCGGAAACTTGATCAAACAGACGATCGGGAACGCCAATTTTTGGGACAACACAATTATTGATAACGCCAACAATAGCCTTGGATCGCGTAGTATGAAAGAGCTTTTTAATCTCAAGTTGAAGAATGTGCCGGACGATCCAGGGAAAAAACACTTAAGATTTCTTGCGACGTTCGGCGTCACCAGGAATCATCCTTCAGTTCCGAACTACTTGAGCCCACGTCTCAACAACAGCGCCGGTCCGGAAGCGTTGATCAGTAGGTTCGATGAATTGCCCAACGATATCAAAATCATTGGCTCGCAAGGCTCAAATAGTAAATGCTGTGTTGGCGGCGTTTGTTCCTCCCCCTACATGTTCAAGTACTGCGAGCCAGTGTCAGGCTCGACCGACTGCAACTCCCTAAGTGACACCTGCGGTTAGCGACGGGCCGCCGAGCCCCCCGTCACGCGCGGGCGAGACTACGTTGGACTAATGCGAGTACTGGCCGGTCAACGACAATTCGCCGAACCCGTATCCGTAATAGTAGAACTTAATCGCCTTCGCGTCGGCGGGGAACTCGGCGAGGAGCTTGATGCGTTGCGGGCCGCGGACTTTGTAGCCTTCGTCGTCCTGTTCCTCGCGGCCGTCGGTGATAAACTTCACCGAGTGGATGCGGAAGCACTTGTCCATGTCGTCGAGCTTTTTGATCTTGATCGTTGACGGCGCGACCATGAGTTCGCCCGGTTCCCAGTGCGTGAAGCCCTGGGTGCGTACGGGCGGCGTGATGGTGACATCGAGCCATGCGTAGCGCAGCGGCGGTTTGGGCTTCTTGGGCTCGTCTTCGTCGTCGTCCGTGTCTGCGTCCTTCGGTTTCTCGCTCCACTCGATGCCGTGCAATTCCACGGTAGCGCCCGCCAACGCTTTTCCCTTCATCTTGAACGGTATCGAGAACAGCGCGACGAACGCCTTGCCCAGCGCGAATTTGATCAGGAAATACGCGGCGATCAGCCCGCCGCCAAGCCAATACGGCACGTACTGGAAATACATGCCCACAACGAGAAGTATAAGGATGCCCAACCGGATCGGTTTGATCCTGAATCGTCGCGCCTTCTTTTCTTCCGCGCCTTCCGCGGACATCGCTTCCATCTCGACGGCCGGCTCGTTCGCGTGCGCATTCGGGTCGAACGACAGATCGATCGCCTTCGATCTTGCCCGCAACTTCGCCTCGAGCGGCTTGCGAAACGACGCCGCGCGCGCGTAGCCCAGTTCGTTTTCGAGCCGGTCGCAGATGTCGATGGCTTCCTGAAACTGGCCCAGCTTCGCCAGCGTCCGCGCGTGCGCCTTTAGCAGGTTGACGTTCCCCGGGAACTGGTAGTTCAATTCCGTGAGAATCGCGTTCGCGAGATCGTAATTCTCGTCAAGGTACGCCTGGTTCGCCTGCGCAAACCGCGCCTCCGCGTTCGACTGCCCCATGACCGAATCTTCCTTGCACCGGGACGTGCCCGCGCCGCTTCCAGCGGCGCCCACACCGGCCGTCCGGGCCGCCATTCTAATAGAATTCGTGTATCCGGTTTCCACGCGCCACTGCGACACGATCGGCGCGCGCGACTTTGCGACTCTGAATATGGTATCCTCTGGTTTTCTGTCGGGTGGCGCGTTGGGAATCGCGCCTGGGTTGCGGACTCGTAGGGTGGATCATCACATGGACGCTGTTGTCGAGATCAAAGGTGTGTCGCGCAAGTACAGGCGCACACAGGCTTTGGACAATGTATCGATCGTCATGCCGAAAGGCGGCGTGGTTGGGTTGGTGGGCGAAAATGGCGCCGGCAAGACGACCCTGATCAAACACGTTATGGGGCTGTTGCGCGCGCAGCAGGGTACCGTCCGCGTGTTCGGCCTCGATCCCGTCAAAAAACCGCACGAAACGCTCAGCCGGATCGGTTATCTGTCCGAGCATCGCGATCTGCCCGGCTGGATGCGGATCGACGAGCTGATGCGCTACACCCGCGCCCTGTATCCCAAGTGGGACCAGGCGTACGCGCACAAGCTCGTGCACATGTTCCAACTCGACCCCTCCGCAAAAATCCGAACGCTCTCGATGGGCCAGACCGCCAAGGCGGGCCTCGTCACCGCGCTCGCGCATCGGCCGGATTTGCTCGTGCTCGACGAACCGTCGTCCGGCCTCGACCCGATCGTCCGCCGCGACATTCTCGGCGCGGTCCTGCGCGAAGTGGCGAACGAAGGGCGCACGGCGCTGTTCTCGTCGCACCTCTTAAACGAAGTGGAGACCATTTCCGACCGGGTCGTCATGATCAGTTCGGGCAAAGTGATTCTCGACGAGACGCTCCAAGAAGTCTTGCGCAAACACCAGCGGATGGTGCTGACCAGCCGGAACGGCGCGTCGCCCAAAGGCGTGCTGCGCGGCATCGAGGGCTGCGAAGCCGATGGCGGGCGGTGGATTGTTATTTGCCACGGCGACCTCGCCGCGCACGTCGCCCAGGCAAAGCAGATGGGATTCGACGTACTCGAGGCCGGGCCCGCCATCCTCGACGACATTTTCGTGGCGCGCGCGGGCAAACGCATCGCGACGACTGCGGAGTAAGCGCCATGCGGGGATTCTTCATCTTCATCTGGGAACAATGGCGTCAGACCTACAAGGGGCTCGCCGCGATGGCCGTCGCGCTGTTGCTCTACGGAATCGCGGCATGGAAGTTTACGGCGCTTCTGTTTTTTATCTTCTCGCTCAGCGTCAGCCTTGCGATTAGCTGCGCATACCTCCCCGCGATCGGCGCGGGCGCGCTGCTGTTCATACAGGAGAACCGGGGCCGGGTCGGGTTTGCCTATCCGCGCCGGATGTTGGTATTGCCCGCGCACACATTTGTGCTGGTGGCCGCGCCGCTCATATACCGGCTGCTGGTAATTCTCGTATTCGGGCTTGCAACGGGCTGGATTTGCGACACGTTCTTCAAGGACGTCTTCTTCATCGGACCGCAGGTCCTCATACTCATGACGTTCGTCGCCGCCATGCACGCGTTCGTCTTTCTGGTAAGCGGCTACGGCGCGGGCACCGGCACCGCGATCTTCCTCGTCGCATTCCTGGTCGGCTTGCCGGGTCTAAACGTCTTCTACCAGTATTTCATGGATAACTTGGCCCTGCCGGACCCATTCCTGTCCGAGCGCATCCCGCCGGAAATCGGATACGGCGGCGTGCCCGTGGCAATCGCAGTGATCGTCTATTGGTTCGTTGTCGCATACGTCGGCGCTCGATACGCCCGCAGCGAGGTCGCCGAAGACCCCGTCGGCGGCTACGTGCGCGTCCTGACCCGTATCACCTACTTCGACCGCGAGCGCACGGAGTTCCCGTCGCCGGAATCCGCGCAACAATGGTTCGAGTGGCGGCGCGGCGCATACCTGTTCCCGTGGATTTCGCTGTTGCTCGGGTTCATTCTCGCCGTGACGTTGAATCCCGAGGCCGGCCAGATGGAGAGCCGGTTCACCCTCTCGTTCTACGTGCTTGCCATCGCGCCGGCGGTGATCGCCAGCCTCGTCGGCTATCTCGTCACGCGCCCCGCGACCGACTACCAGTGGTTCGTGCTTGCGCGGCCGCTTTCGACCAAGACGATCGCCATCGCCCGGCTCCGGGCCGGCGCGAAGGCCGTTCTCTGGTCGTACATCCTGCTCCTGCTGCTCTTCGTGGTGGCGTTCAAGATCAAGTTTCCCGGCGAACCCGTCCTGCAATCTCTCGTGGCGGACCTGCGCGTCATCACGTCCACGCAAGGTCCCTACGGCGAAGGCCTGCGATTGCTCGCATTCCTCGGCGCGGCGGCCGTGCTCACGTCGTGGTCGTTGTTCTGGTTGGCGCGCTCCGCGGGCGTCGTCGTTTGGCTGGCGTTTGCGATCGTTGGCCTCTGGTTCTATTCGACCGGCAGCCTTTACCGCTACGACGAAGAGTCCAACCAGTTCGTGACCGCGACGACACCGTTCATCCTGGCGATGGGCGGTTTTCTTGGCGTTAGCGGGATCGTTGCCCTGGCCGCCGCCGTTTGGCGGAGGTACATCGGCGTCGTCGCCTTCGTTTCGATTGCGCTCGCATGGGTCGTGCTCGCGTACGCCGCCTGGCGCATGCAATACGCCGTCGACGTCGGCGGGCCGCTAATCATCGGCGCGTGGGCCTTGTTGCCGCTTGTGCCCATTGCGAGCATTCCGCTCACGCTCGAGTGGCAGCGCCACCGATAGCGGACGTCGCGATCACCCCGCCAGCCAGCGCAACCACGCCGGCGCGAGAAAAAAGACGGGCTTCCACGTCCAACCAGACCGCGTCACCGCCTGGATGAAGGGCCGCTTCAATTCCTGCAGGTTGAACGTATAGGCGTAGCTCAGGTTCGGCGTGAGTGCGCCCTCCGGCGATACCTGCAATCCAAACACGCGTTCGTGCTGGTAGTTGAAAAAGTTCATGCCGCGCGCGGCGTGCCAGCGGATGTTGGCCCCGCCGCCGCCCGCGGACCAATCCACTGCGGCCCAGAATTCGAGCACGCGCGCCGTGTGCGACGCCGCGTCCAACACGATCGAAATGCGGTGTACGCGGCGAAGTCCATGCGCGCTCGCGTGGTCGATCCAGCGCGCGTCCGCGTAACGCCACGTGACGTCGATCGTCGTTCCATCGTCCGACGCCGCGACCGTCACCGGCGTATCGGTTTCATTCACGGCGAGCAATCGTTCGCGCAGGTGCTCGATAGACACCGGCGCGGCGCCCGGCGCGGGCGGCGAACTGGCGGCCCACGTCGCGCCCTTGAAAAACCACAGCGCCGCCACGAGCACATTGACAACGAGAAACGCGATCGCCAACCGCAGATCGCCGAACGGCACGTCACCTGCCGCGGGCGCTCCGGCAACCGTGACGGCCGCGCCCAAGGCCGGTTCGAGCGCCGCGGCGCGCCGCGCGAGGAATTCGTCGTGCGTCCCGGTCCACGCCATGAAAACCGGCCCGGCCAGGAAAAGTTGCACGCGATCGTTCGCGGACGCGCGGCTGCCGACCCAACCGGTCGATTCGCTACCGGCGAGGTGAGACACCTGAAGGTACTGCACGTACGTCTCCATTGCCTGACGCGCGGCGTCCGCACTCGGAAATACCGATGCGAGCACTGTCTCGTTCGTCGCGAAAAACGCCATCTCCGCGTGCATGGCGGTGGACAAGAATTCCGGAAAGATCGGCTTCGCCGGCTGGACCAATGTCGTGTCCACGTCGGATCCGAATACTTCTTCCGGGTGCGCGAACTTTCCATCGACGATCGCGAACACTTCCGAATCGATTTCTGAAGCACTCGCCGCCGCTGCGTCCTCCGGGCTTTTCATGTTGGCGAGATGAAACACCGCCTGTGGCCCGCCGACAATCGCCACGAATCCGAGGAAAAACCAAATGGGCCGAAGCGACAACCCCGCGCGCCGCATCGATACGCCGATGACAAGCATAAGGAAGGCGAGGATAACGGCAAACGCGGCGATGCCGACGACGACCGGGTTTGCCTGGACCCATGCTTGAAGCGAATGCATATTCGATTACGACCTCTGTGACGTGGCTGCGTGAATGGTCTGCTTGTTTCAGAAACCGTCGAAGGGGCGGCCGTAACGGCCGAGCGTGCGCGCGCTGTCAACGGTGAAGGGAAAGCGGTCCGCGGGATACTTGAGGTATTCGACGTGCCCGTCGAGGTAGAGGACGTTGCCGCCGCCGGGGACGTGGGAGTAGTCGATGACCTTGGTGGTCGCGTGGTCCCACATCAACGGCACGTCGCTCGACGCCATCGATGACGCGGCGGGACTATTGATATCCGTGATCATGAAGCGTTCGATGCCGTCGCGAAGCCGCCGAATCACGTTACTCCCGCCGGCTTGGGTACCCGCGTACGTTGCTGAGACCGCAAAGTCGCTGTCGCTGGCCGCGCCATTGCTCGCGAAGTTCGCCTGGGCCAATTCGCCCCAGGGCGTATTGAGGTATTCGGGTTCCTCGAATCGCCCGTTCGGCCCCGTGCCCACGGTACCCACGAGCGGGCCCAGAATATTTACGTCGTCGACGATGAGCCAGCCGGTGTAATGATAAGGCTCCTGCCCGATCTCTTGCGGTTGGATCGTGCCGTCGTTGTTGCCTTTTTCACCGTCGTAGCGCGCAACGGTGTCCGGCGACGCGCTCCACGACGGGCACCAGACCACGTCGTAGTCGCTGACGTAGTCCGGGATCATTGCGGGACCGTTGAACATCATCTCGCGGCTCAGCCCTCCTGTCACGTTATGAATCTGGCGCGGCGGATACTTGCCGCGCGCTTCGGAAGAATACATCGACAGCGCGAGACCAAGCTGTTTCAGATTATTCTGACACGACGCGCGACGCGCCGCTTCGCGCGCGCGGGAGAGCGCGGGCAGGAGAATCGCTGCAAGAATCGCCATGATCGCCATGGCCACGAGGAGTTCGATCAGCGTGAAGCCATTGTGTCTTCGCATGCACAAATCCTCGATTTGAAATCCGCACCATTTATCGTGCTCGTAATCGTGCATTCGAACTCCTGCACAAGTTCCACGGGCTTTCGACTTTTCGAACGAACTTGGGATTCTTGACACTATAGGACCACGAGCACCAAAGGAGTCCAATCTTCGCAAATACATCAGCGCTGTGTGAACACGTTCTTTCCGGATGCGTCATTAAACCACAGCGCCGGGCCTTGCTGATCGACGCCGAGATACGCGCGGCCCTGCCCGTTTGCGTCCCGCAGATTGATGAGCGGTTCGTCGTTGTTCACCTGAATGTACACGCGGCCCTTCTGTTGCGCGTCGCGCATGCTCAACAGCGATTCGTTGCCGCTGACCTGCAGATACACCCGCGGTTCGCCCGATTCATCGCGCAGGTTCAACATCGCCGCGCCGTCGGCCATCACGCCGTTCATCACGCGCGGCTTGCCGGATTTGTCGGCGAGTTGCAGCCAGACCGCTCCGTCCGCGTCGGTGCCGAGGCGTCCGCGCAGCGCGCCGCTTGCATCCACAAGGCGGAACTCGGTGGCTTCGAGCACCGTGGCATCGGCGTACGCGCGCGCCGGTTGGGCGATCCACACGGTGATCAGGCTCGTGCACGCCGCGGTGACGATCGAGCATGCCACGGCGATTGAAAGGGTCTTGGGGATCATCTTGCCTCCACAGTGTTGACACAACTCACGAAAGATCGGAGCACGAACCGAAGTATCGACAACGCTACGGTACGGTTGAGGACGCAATATCGATTAGGTCCAACAGTTCGCTTACCACGTTGCGCTTCAGATCGTCCGCGGCGTAGAGCGCGGCGACTTTCTGGCGCGCCGCGGCGCCATCGCCCGAGGCCTTGCCGCGCGCGATGAGTTCACGGCATGCGGCCGGCATCGGGCCCCAGTTGCCGCACTCGACGAACGCGTCGCTCAAGAATACGAACCTCGGGATTGCCTCGCCGCCGTTCGTGAGGAATCGCGCGAACACGTCCGGCCATTGATCGCGCTTGATGTAGCGTGTCTTGAGTTGGGGCGCGGCGTCCGCCATCGCCTCGAGGACCGGCACGTGCCGCACGACGTCGCCGCACCAATCTTCCGCAATCGCGATCACGTGTACGGGGCGCGCCAGCGCGCCGAGCAGGCCCATGACGTGCGCATCGAGCGGCTGCGCCTTGCGCATCTCCTCGATTGCCTGCGCGTGCTCTTTGTTCTCCGCCGCGGATATCCACAACTCGTACGGTTCGCCCGAGTCGAACACGACCTTCCAGTCGATCAATGGCAGTATCGGTGGACGCGGCATGGCGCCTCCTGGCTAAGCATCTGTTGGTGACGAAGGAAAATTGTAGCCGCCCGAACCCGAAAAGAAAACACACCCCACACGAGGGCGCGCGCGCCAACGCACACCTTTCAAGAAATGGGCGGGGCGCCGTCAGCGCACGGTAGTGCTGTTTGCCGGAGTGCACAGTTTACTGTGCCGCGTGCTGGGCGACGTTGTAAGCCCGTTTCGAACGGGCACGCGCTGCCCACCGCGCAAACCACGGGCCAGAATATTTTCAACCCCCCGGCCCGTATCCGGGGTCCCGCGCTCGCCCGGCGCCCCATGGAGAATTATAAATCCACTTTCCAGTTGCTTTCCTGAATCAATGCGTTGATCTCGCGAATCCGTACCGCGACGTCATCGGCCTGCTTCTGCAGTTTCGCCACGGGCAACGTCGCCTTCCATTTAATCTCGCGCATCGAATAGCGTTCCGGCTCCTCTTGGGACGACTTGATGGCGGACAGCAAGAGCGAATGGCGCTTTGTAAGCGTATCGCGCCGCGCAATCGCCTCGGTGATTGTTCGGCCGTCGGACAGCTTGTGCTTCAGGTTCGCCCGGTTAATGGCGACGACCAGTGACTCTAACTCGTCCGTTACCGCGAACGCCTCTTTGATCAGCGCATTCGGGTCTTCAGACGGCTTCTCGCCTTGCTGGACCATACCATTGCGCGTAATGCGTTCGCGTAACGATTCGATCTTCTTTTGCATGTCTCCGCGAAGGAGCAGTGCTTCGGCCAGCTTCATGGTAGTCTCTCCGTGGATTGGCGCGCCCGCGCCGCCGATTCTTATTCTATACCGAAAGTAGATCGGTTCATGCATACTGATATCGGCGCGCGGTCCCGTTCGGAGGCAGTAGACGTGCCATACGTGCTGATCCAAGGAAGGGGGGGCGGATTATGAGACGCTACAATCGCCGAAGTTTCCTGCGTCTGGCGGCGGCCGGTATCGCTTCGGCCGCGCTCGGTCGGACGCTTCGCGCGGAATCGACCGCAGTGTTTCCACCGGTGCGCAGAATTACCCGCGGACCCAAGCACCATTGGTTCGGCTATTACGACAAGCTGCAATTCGATCCATCGAACCGGTTCGTACTGGGCATGGAAGTCGATTTCGAGCACCGGTCGCCCACGCCCGACGACGTGATCAAGATCGGCATGGTGGACATCGAGGACGGAGACCAGTGGATCGAACTGGGGGAGAGCCGGGCCTGGTGCTGGCAACAGGGCTGCATGCTGCAATGGCTTCCGGGATCGAAAACAAAGATTCTCTGGAACGATCGCGACGGCGATCATTTCGTGTGCCATATTCTCGATGTTGATACGAAGGAGCGCCGCACGATCCCGCACGCGGTCTATTGCGTAAGCCCCGACGGCAAGACCGGCGTCTCGACGGACTTCGGCCGCGTCAACGTTTGCCGCCCGGGGTACGGCTATCCCGGCGTTCCGGACAAATTCGCCGGCGACATGGCCCCGAAGGAGTCGGGGTTGTTCCACATCAATCTCGAGTCCGGCGAGTCGACGCTGATTCTATCTGTCGCCGATGTCGTAAAGATCGGAACGATCCCGAACAAGAAACCGCGGATCAAACATCATCTTTACCACCTGCTCTACAACCCGGATGGTTCGCGCTTCATTGCGCTGCACCGATGGAACTACATCGATGGAAGCAGGCTCACGCGGCTCATCACCTTGAAGCCGGACGGCAGCGACGTGCGCGTCGTAATCCCCAATGGTTTCGCCTCGCACTTCATCTGGCGCGACAACACGCATATCTTGTCACAGTCGAAAAATATGCTGGGGGAGAGTGACTGGGGCAATTTCTTGTTTGAGGATCGGGAGGGGGGCACGGTCGAACAGATCGGTAAGGGCGTGCTGGATTCCTATGGCCACGTCAGCTACCTGCCCGGCAACGAGTGGATACTGAACGACACCTATCCGCACGGGCCGGACCGCGTGCAGACGCCGCATCTGTATCACATCGCGGCCAACCGGCGGATCGACCTCGGCAATTTTCCGGTGCCGCCCGAGTACACCGGCGAATGGCGGTGCGACGCACACCCACGGCTCAGTCCAAATGCGCGATACGTGTGCATCGACGCACCGCACCAGGGCGAAGGGCGGCAGTTGCATCTGATCGATATCGACGGATTGACCTCGTAAAGCGAGGCATCTTGGTGCGAAAAGGGGACATTCGCCATACGACCGCGAATGTCCCCTGGCGCGTGGTTGCGCACTACCGGTATGGACGGTTAGAAGCCGTCGAAGGGGCGATTATATCTGCCAAACGTCCGGGCACTGTCGACCGTCATCGGGAACTTTTCGCTGGGATACTTCAAGAATTCGACGTGGCCATCGAGATACAGGACGTTACCGCCGCCCGGCACGTGGCTAAAGTCCTGCGTCGCCGTGGTAACGTGGTCCCACTCGACGGGAATCTGGCTCGCACCCATGCTCGATCCCGCGGGATTGTTGATGTCCGTAATCAGGAAACGCTCGATGCCGATGCGCAAGCGGAACATCGTGTTCCCGCCGCCCGCCTGCGTGCCCGCGTACGCCGCCGGCACCTGAAAGTCGTTGTCGCTCGCCGCGCCGTTGGTCGCGACGTTTGCCAGGGCAAGCTCGCCCCACGGCGTGTTCAGGTATTCCGCTTCCTCAAACCTTCCGTTCGGGCCGGTACCCTCCGTGCCGGCAAGCGGACCAAGAATGTTCACGTCGTCGACAATCATCCAGCCGGTGTAATCGTACGGTTCCTTGGCAAGTTCGCACGGATCGACGATGCCGTTGTTGTTGCCGCTCGCGTCGTACCGTTCCACCGCGTCGCCGTGGCGCACCCAGGACGGGCACATCACCAGTTCGGGGTCGGTGAGGTATTCCGGCATAAGCGCCGGGCCGCTGAAGATCATGGCGGTACCCAGCGCCCCATCACAACGAAGCGTCTGCCGCTGCGGGAGCTTGTCCCGGGATTCACCGGCGTACATGAAAAAGATGACGCCCATTTGCTTCAGGTTGCTCTGGCAGCTCGAGCGGCGGGCCGCCTCACGGGCCCGGGCCAGGGCGGGGAGCAGAATGGCCGCCAGAATGGCGATAATTGCAATGACGACAAGGAGTTCGATGAGTGTAAAGCCGCGCGGTTTCATGGTCGGGTTCCTTTATGCGAAACTGTTCAGAATGTAACAAACACAACCCAATTGCATATAGCTCATTTGTTCTGCATACAGAACAAGCGTAAATATAACGGATTTTTTCCTCTATGTCAAGAGGCTAAGTGCAATCCGCTGATCGCCGGATACGCTGGACTTCCAGCCCCGATACCGTGCCACACTCACCACGGAGGTACACCGCCATGGGGGACAAGGTTCTCGCAATCGACGCGTGGGCGCAGCCTGCCGAACCGAAGGCCTTCGAACACCTGCCGGAAATCGCGCGGCTGTTCAGGCAATCCGGCAGCGGAGCCATTCTCGAAAAAGGCATGAACGCGGCGGAAATCGTCGCGATGATGGATCGCGGCGGCATCGAAACGATGCTGCTGTGCGCATGGTGCCGGCCGGGCCAGTGGATTTATACGAACGACGCAATCGCCGCGATCGTCCGCGAACACCCCGGCCGGTTTGTCGGCGTGGCCACGGTCGACCTCGAGAAGCCGGTTCGCGCGGTGCACGAACTCGAGCGCGCGGTGCGCGAACTCGGGTTCAAGGCATTGCGCATTGTGCCGTGGCTGTGGAACCGTCCGCCCAACGACAAGCTCTATTATCCGCTCTACGTCAAGTGCGTCGAACTCGGCGTTCCGTTCTGCACACAGGTCGGGCATACCGGCCCGCTCATGCCATCGGACGTCGGACGGCCCGTGCCCTACCTCGACGAAGTCGCGCTTACGTTTCCCGAACTAAAAATCGTCGCGGGACACATCGGGTATCCGTGGACCGACGAAATGATTGGCCTGGCGTGGAAACACGAAAACGTGTACATCGACACCTCCGCGTGGTTGCCGCGGTACTACCCATTTCAGTTGCAGCAATACATGCAAACCTATGGCAAGACGAAGGTGCTCTTCGGCAGCAACTTTCCACAGTTATTCGTTGACAAGTGCGCGGACGATGCGCGCGCGCTGGGCCTTCCATCGGAGATCGAGGCGCTGTTCCTGCGCGAAAACGCGGAACGCGTGTTCGGCCTGTAAATACTGCATACTTGGTTGTCTTTCGCGCGGGAGCGGGTATTCGATTCTAAGTTGACGGGCGGACAATTTTCTCGGCGGCAGTGCATCCATTGGTCAGCGTTGCGCTTAAACGCGAAATGAAAACTGCATCACGAATCATCTTTACTTTTTTCAGAATCGGACGTAGAATCCAATAGCGGTACTTGAGAAGCGCGGTCGCGCTGCGAATGGGTTGGGCGAATTATCCGGCGGGGAGGTTTCGTCCGATGGCACAGTTGGTCGCGCTGGGTGTCCGTGAACGGGTTTGGGCCCTCAAGGAAGTATCGACACTTCCTTCCACACTCGTCCGCATTCTCTCCATCGTGCAAGACGATTCCGCTACCGCGTTGGACCTTGCCGACGTGGTCGGATCCGACCAGGCGCTCACAATGCGCATTCTGGGCACCGTCAATTCGAGCTACTACGGTTTCCACCGCCAGATTCGCACCGTTCCCGACGCGGTCGTCATTCTCGGTTTCGACGAAGTCGAACGGCTCGCACTGGCGATCTCCGTCATTCACATGTTCGGCCGCGACGCCGCGACCGCGCGCACGCTGAACATGCTGTGGCGGCACAGCCTCGCGTGTTCCGTGGTCGCCGGGTGCATCGAATCGCGCCTGCGATCGAAGAAGCCGCAGATCGTCGGCGCGCACGTCGCCGGCCTGTTGCACGACATTGGCAAGGCGGTGATCGCGCAGCAGTTCCCCGAGGCGATGACCAGCATCCTGCGCCTCATCGAAGACGACGGATATTCGCATACCGACGCCGAACGCGAAATTCTCGACGGCTACACCCACTGCGACATCGGCGCGTGGCTCGCCGGCCGGTGGCAGTTGCCGCCCGCCATCGTCGAGAGCATCGAAATGCACCACACGCCAACGACACTGCCCAACCCGCATCTGCTCACCCACGCGGCGCACGTCGCCGATGCCCTGTGCAACCGCGTCGGCATTCGTTCGATGAACGCGAACGCCCCCTGCGAATGCGACGCCGCCTCCGCCGAAGCCGTGGGCCTCGACCCCGACTTCGTCTCCCACATCGAAGACCGCCTCGACCGCCAACGCGGCCTCATCGGCGCCATGGCCGCCGGGGGGATGTACTGATTAAATAGGGACAGCCACCTGTTATTGACGCGCAGGCGGGTTTCGTGTACTATGCACCCATGCCACGCATCGCCCGAATCGTCATCCCCGGCTGCGCGCACCACATCACCCAGCGCGGCAACAACAAGCAGGACGTCTTCTTTGTCGACGACGACCGGCGCGTCTACCTGGGTTTGCTCAAGCGCGCCGCGGCCGCGCACGGCCTCGTCGTTCACGGCTACTGCCTCATGACCAACCACATTCACCTTGTCGCAACGCCCAAGGAAGAGG
>JABWCD010000044.1 GCA_013359265.1 Candidatus Hydrogenedentota bacterium | reverse complement strand
GCACCTTCCCAACTTACGGACCCTCGTGAAAAGCGCCGCTTTGCCCCACTGCAACACGTGATAAACTCTGCGTAAGGAATCCCATCGTGATCTCGCGTCGCGGTGGCCCCGGCTCTCTCGGGAGCCGGGACTCTCACTCGCTCACGCGTTCCTAATTCGCCGCAGCGAATCATTTGGGAACGCCTTCCAACGGCTGTGTTCTCGCTCCCAAATTTCCATTTGGGAACGCGCTCTTGAAAAGCTCTGCTTTGCTCTCCCTTGCACCCGCCTCCCGCACGACGCTATCGTTCCCACTCGCAGCGCAATCGCCGAGGATTCCCATGCCCACGCTCGACCGGATCGGCAAATCGAACAACGACGGCAACGTGCTGACGCGCGCCGTCCTCGCAAGTCTCCCCAAGTTCGATGGGCCAAAGGTCATCCACTGCGCAGGCCGTCTCCTCGGGCGCGAACGCCTCCAACGCGAGAACATCATCGTCCGCCAAACGCCCTATGAGATTAAGGT
This sequence comes from Candidatus Hydrogenedentota bacterium, assembly GCA_013359265.1. Classification (NCBI taxonomy): domain Bacteria; kingdom Pseudomonadati; phylum Candidatus Hydrogenedentota; species Candidatus Hydrogenedentota bacterium. Next base: position 25,186 of record JABWCD010000044.1, on the reverse strand, counting down.
GACATGGCGCCAACCGCTGTAGAATGGACTTCTTTAAGGTCGTAAATTGCGACCTTAGACGCGTTGATCGCTGATAACACAAAACTTACAACGAACCGGTCACAAGTTGTGACCGGTCATAGCATCGAGGCGTTATGAAGTCGACCCAACGTATCGAATCGCTTATTCTTAACATACGCGGCCAGAAAGTCATGTTGGACGCCGACTTGGCTACGCTGTATCGCGTAACGACCGGCGCATTGAACCAGTCTGTGAAGCGTAGCGAAGACCGATTTCCCGGAGATTTTTGTTTCCAGCTCAACGTGGTTGTTTCGGCGGCAGCGCACGGACCCCTGGTGTAGTCCGCGCGAAACGCCGCGGTCCGCAGTCGTAATCAAGCGAAGGAGGAGGGTTACCGTTGTCGCCGACCGTCCCACCCGGCGAATGGCAAACCCGCGCGGCGGCTGTTCCCGATTCAAATGACTGCGCCGCCCCCGATGTCGTAAACTGCGTTGGGCGCAGTTCACTTGGGGAGAGGGAATCCATGCACGCAGCCACGTCCGATCGTGTTCGTTTCCGGTCCGCATTCGCATTCGCAATTGTTGCAGGGAGCATCGTCATGTCCACCGCATCCATCGCGCAGGAACGCCAGATCACGTTCTCGCCGCAGAACCACAACCTCGACAACAACGACAATTTTTCGCCGGATCAGAGGTTCCTGTGTTACGACACGCGCGAGACGATTGGCCCCGGGATTAACAACTCGCTGTCGATTGAGAAGGTCGAGATCGCGACCGGTATCGAGTCGATCATCTACAAGCCGGAGAAGGTGCTCACGGGGGAAGATTGCGCGCCCGGCGTCGGCGCGGCGTCGTACCATCCGATTCAAAACAAGGTCGTGTTCATTCACGGCCCATTGGTGGACGAAGTGCCGCTGCGCGGTTACTACGGAAAGCCCAACCGGAAAGGCGCGGAGGTCGACGCGGACGGCTCGCAGCGTTTGGTGTGGCTCGATTGCCGCGACGTGGATACCACGCGTAACACGCCGCCCGGCGCGCACCGCGGCGGCACGCACCGCCACGAGTACACGATGGACGGCAAGCGCGTCGGCTTCACGTACGACGACTTTTTCCTTACCGAATACGGCCGCACCATCGGCTACATGGAACCGCGCGCGGACGCGCCCGGCGGCGCGACGCACTACTTTTGCCTGTTGGTGAAACCGGCGCCGACGGGCAAATCGAAACCGGGCGAAATCGAAATCGCATCCGGCGACTCGTGGATCGGCCGGCACGGCTACATGCGCGCGTTCATCGGAAAGGTCCGCGCGGCGAACGGCGTCGATTACGAGGAATCGCTTTTCGTCGTGGACGTGCCCGCGGCGATCGACATCACTACGGCCAAGGCGGGCAGCAAGTCCGAGTACCCCACGCCGCCGGCGGGTTTGCGCATCCGCCGCCTCACGCAGACCAACGCGTCCGGCGTCGCGCGCGGCACGCTCGAGGGCGATCGCATCGCCTACTACGCGAACGACGCCAACGGTACGAAACAAATCTTCATCATCGCGTCCGACGGATCGGACCAGGACACGGACCCCGCGAAGCGTCCGATGCAGGCGACGCATTGTCCCGATGGCGTGAGCGGCGGCGTGCGCTGGCATCCCAGCGGCAACTCGATCGCGTACCACACCAACGGCGCCGTCGCCGTCACCTGCGTCAAGCCCGGCCCCCGTTTCGGCGAGACCAAACTCCTCACGCCCGAAGACCCGGACAACCCCCGCGCCGATCTCGTCTGGTCGCCGGACGGTTCGCTGTTCGCGTACTCCCGCGCCGTCCCGTCGTTTGACTCGGACGGCAAACCGGTGAAGACGTACGCGGGCAAGGACTGCGCGCAGATATTTGTGTTGCCGTTCCCGGATGCGGATGGCGATGGGGTCTGCGATTAGAGCGTTTCAAGATCGACTGCACCGCGTGCTCGTGCTCGTGCTCGTCATCGTACTCGATCGTTTCGAGTATCGAGTGCGAGTACGATGACGACTCACGAGCAGGAGCACGAAACGGACAGTGTGCTCAAACTTGAATTGCGCTAGTTCACGATCCACATTGATCGACCCCATTACGTGGTTGGCAAGCCCATGAGTGTACTTGACGGAACAATATCAAGAGGGCGTATGAAAAAGGCAATAGGCCAAGAGCGCGATTTGGGTTTGCGCATCGGCGTTATTGTGCGCCGGTACCGCGAACATCAGGACATGACGCAGGCCGATTTGGCGAAGCAGTCGAAAGTGACGCAAGCCGAAGTGTCGTATATCGAGCGCGGTAAGCGTTCGCACCTGAAGACGCTTGACCGGGTTGCGCACGCGCTTGGAATGGACCTGAGCGAAATGATTCGACGCGCCGAGGCCATCGGCGACCGCAAGGCGGTGCTTCAACAGGCGCAAGAGTTTATTGAGAAGTTGGGCAAAGCGACCGTCAAGAACACAAAGCCGTCAAGACTATCCAGGGCCGCCGCCGTTAAGGGCCTCTCGCAATAATACGCGGCCGGCCGGGATTAGGGCGTTTCAAAGTCAACTGCACCGCGTGCTCAAACTTGAATTGCGCTAGGGTCCGGCTGCGCTATTCCTCCGTCGTGGGTGTCATGGCGCGCCAGATTTCGAGGCCGTCGGAGGGATTGGCGGACCCGACGTACAGGTAGCCGCCGGGCGTGGATTCCATCGTGCGCCATCCGTAATTGGTGCGGTTGCCCATGCCGTCGATGGTGACGGGGAACCAGTGGACGCCGTCCTGCGTTTTGAAGATGTCGGCGCCGGCTTGCGTGAGTTGGTACCACTGCTCGTATTCGAGCGGCAGGTCTTCGACGTCATCGGGAATCTCGCCGGTGCGGATGAACGCGATGAGCGTGGGCAGGTCGTCGAGGAACCACGACAAGACGGTCGCCTGGTCCCACGTGCCGGCGTAAAGCCAGCCGTCGTGCTCTTCCATCCACCAGCAGTAGGCGTTGGTGAAGAAGTTGAAGCCGGAATCGTAGCCGGAAAGCGATTTCGGGCCGACGACGGTTTCCCACTCGTCGTTTTCGTCGATGCGGATAATGTCGCAGCCTTTGAAGCCGTTTGCCTGCGTGGGATTGAACCCGAAGAAGATGATACTGCCAACGTAGAGGTGGCCCTTGAAGAGGCAGGGCGTCCCCGCGATCTCGTTGCGCGAATCGGTTGCGCCGCCGTCGATGAGTTTGATTGCGCCCGCGCCTTTGTCCGGGCCTTCGAGCTTCCAAATTTCGTAGCCTTCGGTGTCGTTTTTCGTGCCGGCGTAGAGCCAGTCGTTGTACGAAACGAGGAACTCGATGCCGCGGTTGTTCGGATTGCCGAAGCCGTCCTGCATGAGCGGATCGAAGTTCAGGCCGTCGTCGGACACCCAAATCTCGCCGGGCGGCGGATCGGACTCGTAGGTGTCGAACGCATAGGCGAGGTACATTTTGCCATTGTGCTCGGCGAAGTAACGGATCGAAGCGCCGTTTTCGCCGGTGGTGAATACCTGTTGCCAATCGCCGGGATCGCCGGTCTTCGATCGCCACAACACAGATTCGAGCCCCTGCGTCGCGGTGTAGAGGTAGTTTGCGCGTTGGCCCTTGTTCGCGTCGTCCACCGCGCGGTAGACGTCCATGTAGCGGAAGCCGGTCGTTCGATACTCTTCGTTCGGCTCGACGTCGCGGTAGTCGAACACGGTTTCCCACACGTCGGCGCCGAGGTCGGGCCGGTGCCTGCGAATCTCGGGTGGGCGCGCGGGCGCTTCATCCGGGTCAATGTCTTCGCCGGAGAGGAGCGTCGTGAAGTAATAGCCGATGAGGCCGGCGATGTTGTTGCCCGTACCGACGTAGACGTGGCCGTCCTTCGCGTCGTCGGCCTTGAAGTAGCGCATCGCCCACGCGTAGCTATTAATGTCTTCGTCGTGGTCAACGGGATCGAAACCGTTCTGGCTCACCTTCACGAAGTCGGTTGCCTTAAGACCGCCGGGATCGCATTGGGGCAGCAGCATGCCGCACGATAGGAGCACGGCGAGCGCGCCAATGACGTGCCGCAACGGAATTCGGTTCGGTTCTTTCAGCATTGTTGGCTCCCTCGTCGTCTACGCTGTCCAGCCCGGCCGCGTGTATCCCCACCGCTCGACGGCCGCCTTGCTCACTGCGGCGATGCGGTCGGACACGGTTGGTTCCAGCTCGAATGTATTCTTGCGATAGCCCGCCTTCGCCTCGGCGTACGACGCGACCCGATCCCTTGCGTCGAACGGCCCCAAATCGAGTGTACGGTACAGGCGATCCAATTCGCCAATCGGATCGCGTTCGAGGTCCTCGAAGCGCACCTCGGCCCATTGGCGGGCCGGCACGGCGGATTGCGTCTCGAGGCACCGGGCGACGAGGGCCTCGTACATCGCGTAGACGTTGTCCACAAGCGTTGTGCGCTCGAACCGTTGAAGGACGGTAATGGGAAGGATGCGGTCGTAGAAGTGGATTGTCGACGGAATGACGACGTAGGGATCGCGATACACGTGGATGAACTTCGCATCGGGATACAACTCGAGCAGCGCGGAAATGCGCCCGGTGTTGGCGGGGTTCTTCAGGACGAGCCGGCGCCCGCCGGCTATGTGGCTCGCCTTTGCAAGCAGGGCGCGGTAACAGCTTGCCCACTCGCTCCGTTCGTCGTCGCGGATGCGATCGAACATCACGTAGCGATCGAAGAAGGAGCGCATGTCGCGCGGAAAGTACAGCGCGTGATAGTACGCGCACGGCGTCATGTGCGCGAGGGCGATCTCTTCTTCCTGCGGGCCGAACAGCGTGAGTTCCATGTTGTCCATGGGGCGCTCGGTGGGCATGCGCGCGCGGATGATCGGGGCGAGAATGCGTCTGCCCGAGATGCAGCCGCCGGGGATGATGGTTTGGAACGTGCTGACGTAGCCAAACTGCGCGTCCTGGCAGAGCAGATTGTGCAGGTGCGTAGTGCCGCTGCGCCAATGTCCAATGATGAAGACGGGAGGCTTCGCAGGCGGCGCGTTCGTTCGTATGAACCGGCGATCGAGCGCGCGCAACGGCGCCGCGGCGGCGGTGCATACGGTGACGTTCAGCGCTTTGGGCCAGAACGGCGGATCGACTTGGTGCGCGCGCGTCAAGCGGCGCCAGACGCTCGAGGACGCACCGACCAACGGGTGCGCGAAGACGTACCGGCGTGAATTTCGTTGAGCCATGCGAACGCGCCCCAACCAATCCGCAGTCCCGCAACGCCGGGAGTATATCAGGCGATCGCGGAAATCGCGCGGACGCGCGGGGCCGTCGTTGCGCCGGGGCGGTCAAGCGGCTATAGTGTCGCGATCTTGGGAACGCTGCATGAGTACAAAACCACGTATCCTAGTTGTTGACGACGAAGAGAACATCCGGTTTGCGTTGAATCGCTGGTTCGAAATGTCCGGCTTCGAGGTGGACACCGCGGAGGACGGCGCGGTGGCCGTCGAGAAATGCAGGACCGGCCGGTACGACGTGATTACGATGGACCTGGTCATGCCGAAGATGGACGGCCCGAGCGCGATTGGGGCCATCCGCGAGGCCAACCCGGATGTGCCGATCCTGGTGTTGAGCGGGTTTCCCGATCGGGTGGTGGACGCCCCGGCCCTTGGCGCGACGAAGATACTGGCCAAGCCGGTGTTGCTCAGCGAACTGGAACAGGAAGTCCGGGCGCTGTTAAAGAATTAGCGCGGACTTGTGGCCAGCGGGAACAGCCACCGGCCCAGCGGGCCGGTAACAGTCCCTGAGACATTATTTACTTGGAAAAATAGTCCTTTTCGGGTATATTTATAGGGACGGATCATCGCGGGCGCCTGGCCGCGTTGGGGGAAATCCGGGTCCAGGCAGAGGGGGCGGACAACTATGTCCGTACAAGCGCGCGTCCCTATTGACGCGGCGTCGATTCAAGTTCCGCGAGGACAGGTCTATACCATCCCCAACCGATGCAAAGGCTGCAACTTCTGCATCCAATTCTGCCCGAAGGAAGTCCTCGAGTTCTCCGAGGCGATCAATAATAAGGGATATCACTTTCCGGTAGTCCGCAAGGGCATGGAAGAGCAGTGCATCCACTGCCGGTTCTGCGACCTGATTTGCCCCGAACTGGCGATCTTCACGCGCGAGGTCGAGCCCGCGACTGCGGTGGGAGCGAGCGCATGACCCCGGCCGCCGCACCAGCGGTTGACGAGACAACCCGCGTCATCGCGGGCGACCACTTCATGCTTGGCGACCACGCGTGCGCGGAAGGCGCGCTCGCGGCGGGCCTGGACTTCTACGCCGGATATCCGATCACGCCGTCCACGGAGATTATGGAGCACCTCGCCGAGCGGCTGCCGACAGTCGGCGGCACGTTTGTGCAGATGGAGGACGAAATCGGCAGCGTGGCGGCAATCATCGGCGCATCGGCGGCGGGCGCGCGCGTAATGACGGCTACGTCCGGGCCGGGCTTCAGCCTGATGATGGAGAACATCGGCCTGGCCGCGATGATGGAAGTGCCGATCGTGATTGTGGACGTGCAGCGCGCGTCGCCGTCTACGGGGCTGCCCACGTCGGTGGGTCAATCGGACCTGTTCCAGGTGCGCTGGGGATCGCACGGCGATTATTCGGTGATCGTGTATTGCCCCGCGTCGCCGCAGGAATGTTTCGATCTGACGGTCGCGGCGTTCAACGCGGCGGACCAGTACCGCGTGCCGGCGTTTGTGCTGATGGACGAGATCGTCGGGCACATGACGGAGCGCGTGGCGATACCGCCGGTGGAAAACATTCCGCGCGTGCGGCGCAAACGGCCGAATGTGCCGCCGGGATCGCCGGACTTTCTGCCGTTCAAGGCCGACGAGGACCTCGTGCCGCCGATGGCGCACGCGGGCGAAGGGTATCGCGTACACATGACGGGGCTGACGCACGACGAGCGCGGGTACCCGTCGCTCACGGCGCAGACGCACGAGAAACTGATCAACCGGCTGGTGGACAAGGTACGGCTCAACGCGGACCGCATCGCGCGGTATGAATTGCTGCAGACGGAGGACGCGGACGTCGTTGTGGTGGCGTTGGGGTGCACGTCGCGTTCGGCGCGGCGGGCGGTCGCGTTGGCGCGCATGCAGGGAATCCGCGCGGGAATGTTGCGTCCGATCACGATGTGGCCGTTCCCAAAGACCGCGCTGAAAGAGCTTGCGAACAACGGCATGGTGAAGCGGTTCGTCGTGCCCGAGATCAATCTCGGGCAAATGAGCCGCGAAGTGCAGCGGCACACGCCGTTGCCGGTCACGCGCCTGAACCATCCCGGCGGCGCGATGATCACGCCGAACCAGATTTTGGAGGCACTCGCCCAATGAGCGCCGGCTCAATCGTAGTCGAGTCCCACCCCGCGGACACGCTCATGCGGGCGGACCGGTTGCCGCACATTCTTTGTCCGGGTTGCGGGATCGGGTCGGTGGTGCACACGTACGTGGACGCGATCGCCGAATCGGGCATTCCGGTGAACCAGCACGTCTGCGTGTCGGGCATCGGTTGCAGCGGGCGCGCGGCGGGGTACGTCAACATCGACTCGTATCACACGACGCACGGGCGCGCGATTCCGTTTGCGCTCGGGATCGCGACATATCGGCCCGATCTGCACGTCACCGTCATCAGCGGGGACGGGGACCTGACCGCGATTGGCGGAAACCACTTTATTCACGCGGCCCGGCGAAGCGTCGCGCTGCTCGTGTTGTGCATCAACAATTTCAACTACGGAATGACGGGCGGACAAGCGGGACCGACGACGCCGCTCAGCGCGATGTCGCGGACGACGCCGCACGGATGTTGGGAGCGGCCCTTCAACTTGCCGTTCCTTGCGCAGGCGATTGGCGCGTCGTACGTCGCGCGGTGGACGGTGCTGCACGTGCGCCAGTTGCGCACGGCGCTCTTGCGCGCGATGAACAAGCAAGGGTTCCGGTTTATCGAGATATTGTCGCCATGCCCGACGGGCTTCGGCAGGCCGAACGATATTGGCGACGGGTTGAGCGAAATGCAGAACTACCTTCGCCGGTGCGAAGTGAACAACGAAATCGATCTGCGCGCGGTCGACATCGACCTGACGCAACAGGACAGCCCGATTTACGTGGGCGATTTCGTCGACGTGGACCGGGCGTCGTTCCGGCCGCAAGTCGTGCACCGCGCGGGGGCGTAATAGAAAGCAGTAGGTATGACGGAAACATCTCCCGGAAGCGAAGTAACCGAAATTCGAATCAGCGGGTATGGCGGCCAGGGCGTAGTGCTCGCCGGACTCTTGCTTGGAAAAGCGGCATCGCTGTATGACGGCAAATCGGCGGTGTTCACGCAATCGTACGGACCGGAAGCGCGCGGCGGCGCGTCGTGCGCCGACGTGGTTGTGTCGAGTGCGCCGGTGGACTATCCGCTGGTCTCGCACCCCGGCGTGCTCGTGGCGCTGTTTCAGGAGGCGTACGTGAAGTACCGTCCACTGATGAAGCCCGGCGGATTGCTCATACTCGAATCGGACCTGGTTCACGTGAAGAAGGACGAATCGCCGCACCACAGCGTGCCCGCGACAAAGATCGCGGAGGGTCTCGGCAGGAAGATCGTCGCGAACGTCGTTGCGCTCGGGTATCTGGTCGGCGCAACGAACGTGGTCGGGCGCGAGGCCGTCGAGGAGTCGATTCGCACGACGGTCAAGAAGCAGACGATCGACCTCAACCTGCGCGCATTCGACGCGGGGTATACGCTGGCGGCAAAGGAGCGCGTTGCGTCATGACCGATTCCGTGCTTGTGATCGGGGCGGGCGTCGCGGGAATGCGCGCGGCGCTCGATCTGGCGCGGCATGGTATCCAGGTAGTGCTGATCGAGCGCGAACCGGTGTTGGGCGGCGTGATGGCGAGCCGGCTGAGCGACGAGGAAGAATCGTTCAGCTTCGCGCACGGCGTCGAAGTGCCGAAGACGCAACAGATCGCCGCGCAGAAGAACATCGAGGTGCTCACGCTGGCGGAGATCGTGGAATTGGCGGGAACGGCGGGCGATTTCACGGCGACGATTCGCCAGCGGGCCCGCTTTGTAACGGATGCGTGTACGCGGTGCCGGCACTGTCACACGGTGTGTCCGCAGGTCGCGCCAAATCAGTTTCAAGCCGGCATCACGTTGCGCAAAGCGATCTATACGCCGTTCCGCGACGCTTTCCCGAGTTCGTACGTCATCGATATCGAGACCTGCCTCAACAATCCGCCGAACTACATGCCGTGCCAGCGCTGCGTCGAGGTGTGCGACGACAAGGCCATCCATTTCGAGATGGCGGCCGAACAGCAGCTAACTCGAAAGGCCGGTGCGGTGGTCGTGGCGACGGGGTTTGCGGTCGAGGGTTCGGGCGAGTTGGACCGCTACGGGTACGGCTCGCACCCGGACATTCTGTCGTACATGGAGTTCGAGCAACTGATCTCCCCGGTCGGCCCTTCGGGCGGGTTTGTCGAGAAATTGAGCAACTCGACGTCGCCGGAAAACGTGTTGTACGTCATGCACGACGCGAGCCGGTTCGCGACGGGGTGCGCGGCGGCGCAGTGTGACAAGATGGCGGACCAGGAAATCAAGAACATCGTCGTGCTGCATCCGTCCACGACGAAAGAGGGTGACCCGTTCGGGACGTTCTGGCGCCGCATCGCGCGGCACAGTGTTGCGCTGGTCGAAGGCGAAGTCGAGCGGATCGCGCCGATCGAGGACGACCAGTTGCGCGTGCGATACAAAGAGGCGAACCAGCCGCTGAGCACCACCGAGGATTACGACATGGTGGTGCTGACGACGCGGGCGAAAGCGTCGCCCGGATTTTCGAAGACCGCGGCGGTGCTCGGCATCGAACACAACGGCTTTGGATTTGTGCGCGCGGGACAGACAATCGGCGGCATCAACGCGACGTCGCAACCGGGCATCTACGTGGCGGGGTGCGCGAGCGGGTTGAAGGACGTGCACGAAACCATTGCGGAGAGCAAGTCCGCGGCAATCCACAGCATGCGCCACGTTCAGGCGCGGGCGGACAAAGCGGACACGCCGATCGTCACGGGGCACACGGGCGTGATGATCGACGGCAGATGGCTTACCGACGAGCAAATCCGCAAGCGCATCGAGTCTATTCTGCTGAACCTGATGCAGGCGACGTGATCGCGGAGGGCGGGTTCTCAACCCGCCGTCCGCACGAAATGGCGGGTTAGAAAACCCGCCCTCCGAATGCGCATCTCTTCGTATATACTCCAATGGCATTTGGGTAATTCAAGCTTGAATTCAAATGGGTGAACCATGAACGCTCCTTTCCTTCACTGGCTCTTGCCTCTTGCGTTTCTCGTCGAGGCTGAACCGAAACCTGCGCCGCCTGGGGCGACCTGCGTTATTGCGGCGCACGATTCTTCCGATCGATCGAAGGCGGGAGCGGACTACGTTTGCGACGGAGAAGGCGATCAGGAGGAAATCAACGCGGCGATCAAGTCGTTGCCGGAAGCGGGCGGGCGCGTATTGCTGATGGAAGGGACGTTCGATATTCGGCGCGTCGAGGGCCAGTTGGGCGGCGTGCTGATCGAGCGCAGCAATGTGACGCTGGAGGGACAAGGTCCGTCCACGAAGCTGGTCCAAGCACCGGCCCAGGAGACGAACGTTGTTCGCATTATTGGGTCCGGCGTGGGGCATATCGTCATTCGCAATCTGTACGTCGATGCGAATCGCGACGCGAACCCCATCGGCGAGGGCGATCCGAACGTGTCGCACGCGCGGTTCGAGTTCTGCGGCATCAAGGCGTTCTGCGCGCGGCCTGGCGGCGGGGGCGAGCCGTGCCACAACATCACCATCGAGCACTGCTATGTCATGAACGCGCGGCGGTTGGGCATCATGCTCGAAGGGCGCAACATGCGCGTGTTGAACAATGTCCTGGGCAATGCCTTCTCGGATTCTGTCGAAATCCTCACCGGCCCCGGCGAGATTCGCGGAAACTACGCGGACATCACCGCAAAAACGCACGTGGCGTTCGGGTCGGACCGTGGGGACAACATCGTCATGGCAAATAACATCGTTCATGTGCGCGACGGCGGCGATCTCGATATCGGGTTCCGTTCGTGGGCCGATTCGCAGCGGCACGTGATCGAGGGCAATATTGTCACCGTCGATAAGGGCGGCAAGTGCGCGATCGCAATCGATGCGCGCGGATACGGCGCGATCATCACCGGCAACCACACGTACACCGCGAACGACGAGAAGCTGCTGGTGAAGATCGGCGCGGGGAAAACGATCGTCACCGGGAACGTGTTCGAGAACACGGTGGTCGAGGTGGATGACACAACGGGTGCGGACAAACCGATTGTCGTGGACGGAAACGTCCTCGAGAATTCTTCGGTGACCGTAAAGAAGGGCCGCGTTCGTGGTGACTCCATTTCGCAACCAGCCACGACGGGGGAATGATCGGTAGCCGTGTCCAACACGCTCGTACTTTTCGTTCGCGCCTCGGTGGTCACGGCGATCGTCGTCGCGGCGAACGCGGATCAGCCATCCGTCAGCCCGGATTCGTTCTCGTTCACACTCGACGGCGTGGCGTCGCGCGATGTTCTCGCGGGGTGGAAGCGCAAACATTCGAAGTTGGCGCCGCCTGCCGAGCCCGATTGCTGGGTCCCGCGTTATGCGGAATCGCTCGCGGAGCTTGAGCGCGCCGATTTTGTCACTTACCGCAGTGAGACACTCGACTTGGCTGCGCAGCGGGAAACTTTTCCGGACGCGGATGCGTGGATACAGTTCGTCACGTTCGCGAACAACTCCCAAAGGGATTCGGGCATCATTGCCGACGTGTATCCCTTGGACACCGTGTTGCGGTTGGACGGTGACGGCCCGATTGTGTTGCGCTACGCGAAAGGCAGCCACAACGAGCAGACCGATTTTCAGCCGATGGAGGCGTCGCTTGTTGCAGGCAAACCGCTGACGTTCTCGCCGTATGGCGGGCGCTCCTCCGACGGGTTTCTTCCATTCTTCAACCTTTCAACGGCACACAGCGGGTACATCATTGGGATAGCATGGACCGGCCAGTGGAAAGCGACGTTTGAAGCAATCGACGAACGTAGCGTCCGTGTCACGGCGGGCATGGAACGCGCGCGTTTTCGATTGGCCCCAAAGGAGGCCGCGCGCACGCCGGGCGTGCTGGCGCTTCGCTGGGAGGGCAGGGATTGGCTCGCGGGGCAGAACCAACTGCGCCGGTTTTTGCTGCGGCATTTCACTCCGCGCCTCAGCGGCGCGCCTGTTGTGCCGCCCATCGCAGCGTCGCCGAACGGGTATGTTTCGTTCAATGACGTTACACAAGCGAACCTGATTGACTGCGTCGAGCGGGTTGCGTCGCACGCGTTCCCCGTCGATACGTTTTGGTTGGATGCGGGCTGGAATGCCGGCGGATTTCCGTTGGGGATGGGGAACCCCGAGCCGGACGCCGCGCGCTTTCCCAATGGGCTGAAGCCGGTCAGCGACGCGGCGCACGCGCGCGGACTGAAGTACTTGCAGTGGTTCGAGCCGGAACGCGTGATGCCGGGGACGTGGCTCGATACGCAGCATCCGGAATGGCTGCTGAAACCCGCGGGGCTGCCGCCGGAACTTGCCTATCACGAGAAGGACGGATTCAGGCTGCTCGATCTCGGAAATGACGACGCCCGCGCATGGATAACGAGCAAGATTTCGTCGCAGGTTTCCGCGTACGGCGTCGACGTTTATCGCCACGATTTCAATTTGTTTCCTCTGTATTACTGGCGAAACGACGAACCGGAAGACCGCCAAGGCATTCGGGAGATTCGTTACATCGAGGGGCTTTACGACTTTTTCGACACGCTCCGCCGCGATCATCCGGACCTTGTCATCGACAATTGCGCGAGCGGCGGACGCCGTCTCGATCTCGAGATGCTGCGGCGCTGCGTGTTTCTGTGGCGCACGGACAACTGCTGGGACCCGATCGCGGAGCAGTGCATGACGCACGCGTTGAGCCTGTGGTTGCCCGTACACGGCGTCGGAGCGGTATCGGTAAATCCCTATGAGTTCCGCAGTGGATTGGGCAGTTCGTTCACGATGGCGCTCGACTACCGCTCGGAGAATCCGGCGTTTTGGGAACAGGCGACGGCGCGCGTGAACGAATTGAAGCGGGTGCGGGAATTCTTCAGCAAGGATTATTACCCGCTATCCCCGTATACGACGGCAGAGGATGCATGGATCGCGTGGCAATTCCATGACCCGGAGAAAGACGCGGGGCTTGTGCAGGCATTTCGCCGCGGCAAGGCGCCCGATGCGACGCTGCATTTGAGATTGCGTGGGCTGGGCGAGGGGGCGACGTACACCTTGACGAATTTGGATACGAGCGCGGACGAGTCGATTGCGGGTGGGCGCTTGATGGCGGAGGGGTTTGGTATTCGGATCGATGAGGCGCCGGGATCGGCGGTGATTGTTTACGCGCGCGGGAGAGGGAGGAATTGAAGCTCGCGGTTTGCGCCGAAATGGAAGGTCGTTTCGAGACGAAGAGACGATGAGTTTCTCGGACGTAGATTAGCGAGCATCTTTCCAATGATGTCGAGTATTTGATTACGATTACGAGCACGAGCACGAAATGAAATACAGTTCGACGAGGAAAATGTGCCGGCCGTCGGGAAGCGAAGGGAGGTCGCCATGGATCACAATACACTCAGCCGTCGGGCGTTTCTTGCCGCGGTTACGACGAGCGGGGTTGTTGCCGGTTGCGCTACGAGGACGAATACGGCTCGTGTCGTGCCGCGAAGCGTTTCGCCAAATGAGAGACTAAACATCGCTGTCGTTGGCTGTGGCGGACGCGGGGCGTCCAACCTGCGTGAGACGTCGGTCGAAAACATCGTCGCGTTGTGCGACGTCGACGCTGCGCGCGCGGCGGAGGCGCTTGCGGGATACCCCGGCGCGAAGCGCTACACGGACTGGCGAAAACTATTGGACGATTCGGCAGCGTTCGACGCGGTTGTTGTCAGCACGCCCGATCACATGCACGCGCCGATTGGCGTGCCGGCGATGCGTCTTGGCAAACACGTGTACTGCGAGAAGCCGCTGACGCGCACCATTGACGAGGCGCGCGTGATGGCGGCGACGGCGAAGGAATATAAAGTCGCGACGCAAATGGGCACGCAGGGCGTTTCGTTCGACAACACGCGGACGGGGATCGAGATGTTGCGCGCGGGCGTGATCGGCACGCCGAAGGAAATCCATGTGTGGACCGATCGCGCGCTGAACTGGTGGCCACAGGGCGTCGAGCGTCCGGCGGATTCACCGCCCGTGCCCGATACGCTGGATTGGGACCTGTGGCTCGGCGTCGCGCCGTCGCGGCCGTATCACCCGGCGTACGTCCCGTTCAAATGGCGCGGGTGGAAAGATTTTGGTTCCGGCGCGATCGGCGACATGGGCATTCACAACGCGGCGATCGCCTATCTTGGATTGCAGTTGGGCATGCCCGATGGCGCAAGCATTGTTGCGAGCTCGCCGCTGTGCGCGGAAACGTTTCCGGCGTGGGCGGAGTTATGTCTCGACTTTCCCGCGCAGGGGAGAAACCCCGCGTTGAAATTGTATTGGTACGACGGCGGGCATAAGCCACCGGCGTCGTTGATTGACGGCGATCCGGTCGATGCAAACGGATGCATCATCGTCGGAAGCGAGGGTACGCTGTACTCGATCGATTGGGCCGGCGACAGGCACGTGCTGTACCCAAAGGAAAAGTTCAAGGACTACCAACCGCCCACGCCGGCGTTGCCGCGCGTGAAGGGGCATCATCAAGAGTGGATCGACGCGTGCAAGGGCGGGCCCGCGCCCATGGCGAACTTCGCCGATTTTGCCGCGCCGATGACGGAGATCATGCAGTTGGGGAATCTTGCGCTGTTAACCGGGCGCGATCTGCGGTGGGACACGGCCGCCAAGTATTCGCCGGATTGCGCGGAGGCGAATACGTTTGTGAAACCGAGATACCGGCAGGGGTGGAAGATCGAGGGGCTGGGATAATTGCGCCGGCCGCGCCGATCCGTCAGGCGGGTCCGAGTTGCGATTTCCACGCATTGAAGTCGGAAGCGGTGCAAGGCCTGACCGTACCACTATCGCAGAAATAGCAGTCCTCCGGCCTTATGCTGCCGGCCACTTTTTTGGAATGGCGCTTTTCAATATTCAACACGCTGCGGTGGCAGATGTCGCCGGTTGTACTTTCTTCCTCCGAAACCTCAATCTCGGAGGTAATACCGGCGACTTCTCTTACGCGATCAAGAGAGTAAATCCAATAGACGAGGGGTTCGCCGACGCTTTTTTCGCTGAGATAGTACCGCCTTAGGTGGGCACATATGTCAGCGGAGCAGTCGAGAATGCAGGGAAGGCTGACTGAGGAGACGCCTTTATCACTCGTGCTTGCCTTGAAGGCGATGAGGTCAAACTTTTGATTTCCCCGTAACCACCATCTTGGGCTAATCTTTCTGACAAGCTGCATAGTTCGCTCAACCTGGCCCTCAACGTATTCAATGCGTTCGGCAACGCGCTTAACCCGAAATACTCGGTTGGATACTCGTAGTCGTTAATTTCAAGGTCGTATTCAATATCAAACTGGCCGCGTACGTCGAAGCGCGCGAGATATCCATTGCCATCCACGAGGATCACCACGTTACCGTCCGTGTCCGGAATTAGATCGATCTCGGTAAATCCCCCCAATTCGAGGCACGCAAGAAGTTCCTTGCACGCGCGGATTACGTTCTCGGCGAATGGCGCAGCGTTTTCGCCGTTCCAAGCTCGTTCCAAAGTCGCAAGCCGGTCTAGCTCCCGATCTACTTGACGGTAATTCACTGGGCGCTGCTCTTCTTTTTTCGGAGGGTCTCGATTATTTCGTTCATTTTGTCTGCGGTAATTATGGGTTGCCCCATCTGATCTTCAATGTCCCGGATGACCTCGTTAAGCTTGACACCCAAGGTCTTGGCAAGAGTCATGGAGATGTGCAGTTCGTAACGCTCGGCGCCTCCGCTAAAGACAACCATGACATCGGCGTTGGATACTTGGATTTCAAAGCCGTTTGCAAAAAGCGGTACCGGTTGATGTCTTAGTTGGAGGGAAGGTTGATCAGTCGTCGCCATAACGTATCCTCGCCGAATTTGAAAGCGCTATTATCGTACCATTCGGAGTAGGTAAAGGGAAACCGAAAGCGAAAGTTTGCGAATGGGCCCGTGACGACCGAGGAACGCTGCGGCGCCGCCCGAAGCTCGAGCTTGCGCCCCGCCGGAGCCTACCGTTTGATCGGGAACCGAAGTACGAAGTCCGCGCCGCCGCGTTCGTTTTCGCGGACGATTACGTCGCCGTTGTGACGGCGCATGATGTTCTTCACCGCGGCGAGGCCGAGGCCGGTTCCGCGGTCGCCCTTTGTCGAGAAGAAGGTGTCGAAGATTTTCGTGCGCAATTCGGGGGGAACGCCCGGGCCGGTGTCGCTGATCGAAATGCAGATATCGTCGGGTTCGCGCCAGGTGCGCACGTGGAGTTCGCGCGGCCCTTCGGTCCCGTCCATCGCCTGGCACGCGTTGTTGATCAGGTTCAGCACGGCCTGGCGCAGCAGGACGAAGTCGCCTTCGCAGATCGGAATGTTCTGGGCGAGTTCGCGGGTGACTTTGATGTTCAGCTTCTGCGTGACGGGTTGGCTGACGTTGAGGCAGGCGTCCGCCACGTCGTTGATGTTGAGGATCGAGAAACGCTGCGTCTCGTGGCGCAGGAAATTCATCGCGGAACGAACGATGTCGGTGCATAGCCCGATCTGTCCGTGGATCACGCTCAGGCGGTCGCGCGGCACATCGGATTCCGCTTTCTGTAACACGATTTCGAGTTGGCCGGTGATCACGGCGAGCGGCGTGCCGAGGTCGTGCAGCATGCCGGTCACGAACCGGCCCAGCGTCTCGAAGCGGTTCGCTTCGAGCGCGAGTTCCTCGAGCCGCCGCCGTTCACGCTCCTCGATCCGCTTGGCGAGGCCTTCCTCGACGTGGCGCAGCATCACCTGGGTGTCGAACGGTTTCACGACGTAGGCGAGCGCGCCACACTCGACCGCGGTCATGGCCGAATCGAGTTCTCCGAACCCGGTGAGAATGATGACCTCGACGTCTTCCAAATTGGCTTTGACCCAGCGCAGCAGTTCCGTGCCGGATTGGCGCGGCATGCGCAGGTCGGTAATAACAAGATCGATGGGTTGTTCGGCAAGGACGGCTTGTGCGCTTGGGACGTCTACGGCGAGGTAGACGTCGTGGTCTTCTTTCAGCAGCATCCGCAGCGCCTGGCGCGGACCGTTCTCATCGTCGACGATGAGAATCCTTCCGCGGACCACAGTGTCGTTCGCGGCGTCCTTTAGTTCCTGCATCCCCGTCCCCTTCCGTCCCTGTATCTGTCTGGGGCACGCACCGTGCACCAGCTCCGCGTGATGGTTCATCCGTCAAGAGAGAGCAAGGCCCATACCATGAGTCGGAATGTTTTGTAACACATTTAACATGAATATTTTGCGAGATTCTGCGGACTGCTTGGCGTGCACAAAAATGCTCTATCCAGGGTCGAATTGTGGAAATTGCGTACAAAATTGAACACAGGGGTGTTCCAAAAAGTATGCATATGCCTATGTTTGGGTGTAGGGAAGTTCGGCAGGTATCCTGAGCGTTTGGGTTTACTTGCATTTTCCGAGCCAATTTGCTTAGATATTGGCGCAGAAAGAGCGGCCGTGGCCCGTGGCCCGGCCAAACCGATGAAACGAGGAATACAGGACGTGAACCAGTTCGACTACAACGCCGCGCAGTGCGCAGCCGCCAAGAAGCGTATGGCGGTCTGGGGCGTAGTGTCGCAACTTATTCTCGACACGCGCCTGCCGCACGCAGGGGTTCCCGTCCTGGGGGTGCTGCATAGCTAAACGCTAACAAGCACATAGCAAAGCAAACCAGGCGCCGCAGGCGGGAACCAAAAACCCACCGGCGGCGCTTCTGTTTTAGGCCCATTAACCCCGCTGCGAGGCGGACAAACGAGAGGGAGTGGAAACGATGCTCAATCCAGTACGACACGAAACGGATGCGCGAATTACCCGAGCCCGATGGGGCAAACCGAAGTACCGGCAGATGCCGGCGCAACGGGGCAGACGAAGTAGGAGCAGATCAACAACAAGAGGAGCATCCGGTCATGGCGAGGTTCAATCCTGAGTTCTGGGAAATCCCGACTCAATCCGCATATTTGGAAAGCGTCCCGTCGGAACGGGCGCTGTGGTACGAAACGGAGGAACACCGGGAGCGGCGCTACGCGCTTCAGGACTTCTTTCAATCGGTGTTGCCGGTTGTGGTTGACCTGATGGGCAATCAGCTCACGCCGCGCCAGCGGGAGATTTTGCACCTGTATTACTTCTGCAGCAAGACGCAGGAAGAGATTGCAGCGATGCTGAATCTGACGCAGTCGACGGTGAGCAGACACTTGTTCGGCACGGTCCGCAACGGGAAGAAGGTGGGCGGCGCGATTCCGAAGCTGCAGAAAGCAGTCGAGAAGCGCGACACCGGCCAGATTCGGAACGCGTTGAAGACGTTGCACGCACGGTTCGATCAGGCCCATGCGATAGCCGCCGCATAAGGCGAACGTATGCGAAGGCACGATGACGAGGGCGTCCCCACGCTCGGTTGGGGACGCCCATTTTATTTGCGAATCCGGTTGCGGCAACGCCACACCAAGTTCAAATGCAGTTGAAGCGATTTCGTGTTCGGATCGTCGCCGGCGTTTCGTCAACTGATGCCGGGGGTTCGGCCATCCGTCCCTGCCGGAGGCGCGGCGCATGGCCGTGGCGGCGTTTGTTACAATGCCGCGCCTTTATTGGGAACGGAAGCAGCGCATGGCGACGCGAGAAACAAACGCCGATATGGATTCGCTCGTTCGGATGTACCGGCCGGCGGCGAACGCCTTTGACGAGATGGCGACGCGGGAAGGGCTGTTGCGTCCGCACTGGCAACCGTACGCATCGCTAATCGATCGGATCGGCGCGGCGGAATTCCAGCGCCGGCACGAGCAGGCGATGTCGCTGATCGAAGAGGACGGCGTCTCGTACAACGTGTACGGCGACGCGCGCGTGTCGCACCGTCCGTGGACGGTCGATCTCGTGCCGCAGATTCTCTCCGAGCAGGAATTCGCGGTCCTCGAACGCGGCATGGCGCAGCGCGCGGCGCTGCTCGATCACATTGCGCGCGACATCTACGGCCCGCAACGGCTTGTGCGCGAGGGGCTGCTGCCCGCGGAGTTCGTGTACGCGAACCCGGCGTTTCTCGTGCCGTGTCACGGGCTCGCGCCGCCGCTGGCCGCGTGGCTCCACTTTTTTGCCGCGGACCTGGCGCGCCGCGCGGACGGCACGTGGATGGTGGTGGCGGACCGGACGCAGGCGCCCTCGGGAGCGGGTTACGCGCTCGAAAACCGGCTGGTGACCACGCGCATCTTTTCGACGATTACGCAGGACTGCAACGCGCAGCGGCTCGCGGGGTTTTTCGAGCGGTTTCGCACGACGTTGCGCGAGCTTGCGCCATCGAACCGCGAGAACCCGACCATCGTATTGATGTCGCCGGGGCCGACGCACGAGACCTATTTCGAGCATTCGTACCTCGCGCGGTACCTGAACTTCACGCTGGTCGAAGACGATGACCTGACCGTGCGCGACAACTGCGTGTACCTGAAGACGCTCGAAGGGTTGTTGCGCGTCGACGTGATCCTGCGGCGCGTGGACGATCAGCTCTGCGATCCGCTCGAGTTCGGCACCGATTCCGCAACAGGGCTCGTGGGGCTGGTGCAGGCGGCGCACGCGGGCAATGTCGCGATCGCGAACGCGCTCGGGTGCGGCGCGTTGGAGGCGCCGGCGCTGCGCGCGTTGTTGCCCGCGCTGTGCAAGAGCGTCCTCGGCGAAGACCTCCGGTTGCCGTCGGTAACGACGTGGTGGTGCGCCCATCCCGATCACCTTCAATACACCATCGATCATTTCGATCAATTGTTGGTTGCGCCGGCGTTTTCCGGGCGCGGTTGGAACCCGACGCTTGTCGAGAACCTCAGCAGCCGCGAACGCGCGGCGCTGCTCGAATCGATCCACGCGCGGCCCTTCGATTTCGTCGCGCAGGAACGCGTGACGCCGTCGTCGGTGCCGGTGTGGAACGGGAACGGGTTGACGCCGCGCTACATGATGCTGCGATCGTACGCGGTGACCGCCGGCGACGACGCCTACGCGGTCATGCCGGGCGGGCTGACGCGGTTCAGCGAAACGCCGGACTCGCTCGTCATGTCGATGCAGCGCGGCGGCGGCAGCAAGGACACGTGGGCGCTCACCAGCGGGCCGGTCGATTCGCACAGCCTGCTTCCGCCCGCGGGCCAGCGCATCGACATCAAGCGCACGGTCAGCAATCTGCCGAGCCGCGCCGCGGACAATTTGTTCTGGCTGGGGCGGTACCTCGAACGGCTCGAGGGCACGTCGCGCACGATCCGCTGCGTGCTGTCGCGGCTGACGGACGAATCGGGCGGATCGTCCGGGCGCGAGTTGCCCGCGGTCGTGCGCAGCTTGTCGCTGGTGCTGCCGAACCCGCCGGGCGAAAACTGGTATGAGATGGAATTCAATCCGCGCGCCGTGGCGCGCCGCGTCGTCGCGGCGTTGTTCGATCGGACCTGGATCAACAGTGTGAGTTCGGTGTTCGCCACGCTGAACAATGTCGCGTGGGTGGTGCGCGACCGCCTGTCGCTCGATACGTGGCGCATCCTCGGCCGGTTGATGGAAGAATTTCCCGACACGGGGTTTCGCGAACCGCGCGCGGGCGAGGCGCTCGCGCTGCTCAACCAGGTGATCACGGACCTCGCGGCGTTCAGCGGGCTCGCCACGGAGAACATGACGCGCGGGCAGGGCTGGCGATTTCTCGATATCGGGCGGCGCGTCGAGCGCACGCTGAACACGGTCGAGCTGTTGCGATCGTGCCTTGTGATTCCGATCGATCCGGAGTCCGCCGTGTTGCAGGCAGCGCTCGAGATTTCGGACAGCGCGATGACGTACCGGTCGCGTTATGGCGGCAATCTGCAAACGCCCGCCGTGTTGGATTTGCTCGTTACGGACGATTCGAATCCGCGCGCGGTCGCGTTCCAGACCGAACGCCTCGCGCGCCACATCGATGCGCTGCCGCGCGAGAGGGCGTATCCGTTTGCGAGCCGCGAGCAGCAATTCACAACGCGGCTGGCCGCGGACCTCAAGCTGATCGATATCTTCGAGTTGGCGGCCGTCACGCCGCAGGGCCGCCGCGCCGGGTTGGAGACGCGGCTGCTGTCGTGGTCGCAGACGTTGCGCGACGTTTCGGACGCGCTGGCGTGGCACTATTTCAGTCACACCGAATTCTCGCGCGCGAATACGACAATTCGCACGGTGCCGCACGCATGACGTATTTGATTCGACACCTGACGCGCTACGATTACAGCGAGACCGTGCCGATTTGTTACAACCGCGCGCACCTCTCGCCGCGCAACGACGGGCACCAGCGTGTGCTCGACAAGCAGTTGCAGGTCACGCCGTCGAGCGCGCTGTTTTCCGAGCCGCGCACGGACTTCTTCGGCAACGAACTTACCTACTTCACGGTGCAGGAACCGCACAGCAGCATGGAGGTGACGCTGCACGCGCAAGTGGACGTGGATCCGGTGGAATACCTCGACCTGAACGAGTCGCTTCCGTGGGAAGACGCGGTCCAGGCGTCGCAGGAAACCGGCCATATCGATGCGTATCGGTTCGCGTTCGATTCGAGGTTCGTCGGGGCGTCGGCGGTGTTGCGTGCGTACGCGGTCCCGTCATTTCCCGCGGGGCGTCCGTTGTTGGCCGCGGTGTCCGACCTGACGGCGCGCATTTATCGCGACTTCACGTACGACCCGGCGGCGACGACCGTTTCAACGCCCCTCGATGAAGTGATGCAGAACCGGCGCGGCGTGTGCCAGGATTTCGCGCACCTCGAGATCGGGTGTTTGCGTTCGGTTGGTGTGCCCGCGCGCTACGTCAGCGGCTACATCTACGGCGGCGACGTGAACGGCGAACCCAACCTGACCGGCGCGCAGGCGTCGCACGCATGGCTGTCCGTGTTCTGTCCGAAGTTCGGCTGGGTGGATTTCGATCCGACGAACAACATGATCCCCAGCGACCTGCACATCACGCTTGCGTGGGGGCGCGACTACGACGACGTATCGCCCGTGCGCGGCGTTGTGCTCGGCGGCGGCGAACACACGATCAGCGTCGAGGTCCAGATCGCGAGGGCGTAGGCAGGTTGCGCGCGCCAGAGCGTTTCAAGGTCGACTGCACCGCGTGCACGTGCTCGTGCTCGTGCTCGTGCTCGTGCTCGTGCTTCGTAATCGTGCTCGTAATCGTAATCGTAATCGTAATCGATTCAGTTCGAGTGTCGCAGGAGCACGAAACAGACAGTGTGCTCAAACTTGAATTGCGCTGTTTGTAGCGTTTCGAGGGTAGCCCGAGCCGCAAATCGACAAAGCAGAGCTTTTCAAGAGCGCGTTCCCATCTGGAACGTTGGGGAACGAGAAAATCGGGAACGAGAAGGAAATCGCAGGCCTCCTCGCGGGCCCGCGAGGAGTCAAAAAGCCACCCCACAGTGCAACACGCCGGGCCAAGATGTAGGAGACTACACCATGGCACGACGTAACACGAAATGGGCAAAGAAAGTCATGGAGGCCTGGCTGTCCGATCTGGATGGGCCGGGCGCGACCAAGCAGGACAAGGAGTGCATTCAGTACGTCATCGCGGGCCTTCAACCGCTGGTCGCCCAACAGGGCGACCGCGCGATGGTCGCCGCTCTCGAGATGTGCAATCTCATTCTTGCCAACATCGTTTCGCGCCGCGCGGATTTCCAGGTGCTGGACAGCTTTACCAAGGAAAACCTCGACATGGCCCTCAAGGCGAACGATCGGACCTGCAAGGTCAATTCCGCCGCCGGGCCGTCCGCGCGCGCCGGGTTGCGAAGCGAAGACATGGGACTCGGCAGTCGGCTCAAACCGCTTATGAAACGCGCGAAACGCGCCATCGAAGCGTCAATCGTCGAGGCCGGGCCGCGCGCAACGGTCCAGGATGACGCCGGCGGAGCTTGCGAATCCGTTCCACTTCCGGACACGTGAAAGGATACCCCACCCGCCGATAGCACGCGGACCGGCGGGCCCGCCGCACCGTTGCGGCTGGATGCGGAGAAACTTCGCGGCGAACTGAAACAACATAAATTCAATCAAAGCGAGAGCGCCGTGGTCGTGCACACCATGGAGCGTACGGAGTTCGCCCGCGCGCGCATTGTCGATGGCGGAGGCAACCCGTGGGAGCCGCGTCCGTACCAGATCGATTCGCTCGAATCGTTTGCGGCGCGGAAAGTGCATTGCGACGGGCGCGACGTGGGCAAGACGTCGGAGATCGAGATCGTCGCGGCGTGGGCGATGGCGGCGCGGCCGGACACCGAGATGCTGATCGCGACGCAGTGCGACAACCATCTGTTTCCGTTGATGCAGCGGATCGTGCACCGGTTCGAGTCGTCGCCGGAGTTCGCGAAGGACCTCGTCGAGGTGAAGCGGTCGCCCTCGTGGTACCTGCGGTTCCGGAACGGGTTCGTGTTATGGGGGCGGATCGCCGGGCCGCACGGCATGAACTTTCAGGGGCTGCACGTGGATTGGCAAATCGTCGACGAGGCGCAGGAGATGACGGAGTCGGCGTGGGGCGAACTGTATCAGGCGCTGAACGGCGGCGGCTGGCGCTGGGTCTACGGCGTGCCGAACGGGTTGCGGAACTCGTTCTACCGCATGACGCAGATGCCCGACGCGGAGCGGCACAACTGGCCGTCTACGTTGAACCCGGAATTCTCGCGGGCGAAGGACGAGGAGTTGGCCCTGTTGTACGGCGGAAAGAATTCACCGGGATACGTCCATCGCGTGTTGGGGCAGCACGGTTCGCCGGCGCACGCCGTGTTCGATCTCGACGATTATCTCGCGTGCGTGGACGAGGGCCTCGCGTTTCACGACATCACGTTGGCGGAAGGCGATGCGTTCGAGGCGCCGGGCGCGGTCGAGGGCGCGCATTATCTCGGGTGCGACCTGGGCTACGCGCGCGATCCGTCCGAGTTTGTCGTGTACCGCGCGGACCCGCCGCACCTCATCAACGTATTGCGGTTGCGTCTCGACGGCGTGAACTACGCGCGCCAGCAGGACATTATCGCCGCGCTCGACGACGCATACAGGTTCCGGCGCATCGGCATCGACGCGGGCAACAACGGCCGCGCGGTCGCGCACAACCTGATGGCGCGGGGCCAGGCGTGGTGCGAGAAGATCGAGTGCATCGAGTTCGGCGGCGCGATCGAACTCGAACCCTTGCCGGACGGCACGAAGGACAGGCGTCCCGCAAAAGCGTTCATGACGGACCTGCTCGCGCGGCACATGCGCGAACGGACGATCGTGTTTCCGCGGTTGCCGGACCGCGAGTCGCAATACGCGTCGCACACGTACGCGATCGGCGCGATGGGGTACATCGTGTACGAAAAAGGGAACGACCATCTCATCGACGCGGACCGCTGCGCGGCGTACGCGCACTACCGCGACACAATGCAATACGAGCGCGGGCCGATTTTCGGCGTGGAAGTGGGATTCTTCAGATGTTTGGATTAAGAGGCTCTAACAATAATAACGTCCTTGCGTTTACCCCGAAGGGGTTTCGGCGCGCAGCCCAGGGTTGGCCCGCCGAAGTCGCTTCGACGCAGGCGGGACTACCCTGGGTACCAACCACCCGCATTAGGGAATGTACCCTGAAGGGGTTTCGGCATTAATGTTAGAGGCTCTAAAGCAATTCAAGTTTGAGCGCACCGTCTCCTCCGTGCTCGTGCTCCTGCTCCTGCTCCTGCGCGTGCTCATGCTCGTGCTCCCGCTCGTGCTCCTGCGCGTGCTCGTGCTCGTAATCGTGCTCGTAATCGTAATCGTAATCGATATTACTCGTTACGAAGTACCGACTGTCCAACCTGAGACATGGTTAACAAAAATTTGGGAACGAAAAAACCGTACCTTACCCCGTGCTCGTGCTCGTGCTTCCATGAGAAGGTAAATCAACCTTGACCGGCGTGGCGGTCTTCCTTGTTGGGTCCGTATCCGTTTCGCCTTGCTTCCATTC
>JABWCD010000043.1 GCA_013359265.1 Candidatus Hydrogenedentota bacterium | reverse complement strand
CGGGTTCGTCCCGTGCGTGTTGACTTCGGCTCCGTCGGAAAGGCCGTCGTCGTCTGTATCGGCCTTCTTCGGGTTCGTCCCGTGCGTGTTGACTTCGGCTCCGTCGGAAAGGCCGTCGTCGTCTGTGTCGGCCTTCTTCGGGTTCGTCCCGTGCGTGTTGACTTCGGCGCCATCGGAAAGGCCGTCGTCGTCCGTGTCGGCCTTCTTCGGGTTCGTCCCGTGCGTGTTGACTTCGGCACCGTCGGAAAGGCCGTCGTCGTCCGTGTCGGCCTTCTTCGGGTTCGTCCCGTGCGTGTTGACTTCGGCGCCATCGGAAAGGCCGTCGTCATCTGTATCGGGGTCATTCGGATCGGTGCCGAGCTCCTGCTCCTGCGAATCCGTCAAACCGTCGCTGTCGGAATCGGGGTCCGTGTCCACGCCGACGATTCTATAAATCTCGCCGTCGAAGTAGTCGACGATGTACAACTCACCGTTGGCGTCTTCCCCGAATGACGAGACACTGTTGATGTAGCGTGGGCCCGGCGGGTTGAGCTCGGCGCTGCGTTCGGCGTGGTCCTGGACGCTGCCGTTATACGTGAACGAAAAAATTCCGCCGAAAATATAATCTCCGTAGAAGTAGGTGCCTTGCAGCCCCGGAATCGCGGAGCCGCGATAGACATAGCCGCCAATCACTGCCTGGCCGACAGTACGCGGGTAATCGATGATCGGGGGAGTGAACCCGGCGTTGGTCCCGCAGGAACCGCTGCCGCCGCGGCATGCGAAACCCTCCGCAGTCTTCCATCCGAAGTTCAGACCGCCGCCAGCGGTGGCCGGTAGCCGGTCGATTTCCTCGCGCGCATCCTGCCCAACGTCGCCGATCCACAGATCGCCATTCGATCGATCAAATCCGCAACGGTACGGATTGCGCAGCCCGTAGGCCCAGACAAGGTCGTCTCCGGGCGTCGATCCATAGTATGGATTGGTCGACGGCGCGTAGGGCGACGCAATGTTCACGTCCAGCCGCAGAATCTTGCCCAGCTTGGTGTTGATGTTCTGCCCGTTGCCGGAAGGATCGTTCGCGCCGCCGCCGTCGCCGACCGCGACATAGAGGTAGCCATCGATCGGGCTGAAGCCAATCCAGCCGCCGTTGTGGTTTGTGTCGGGTTGGGCGATGGTCAAGAGATTGAAGCCACTGTTCGCATTCGCGACATCCGGATTGCTGGAGACCTGGTACCGCTCGATGTGCGTATCACCCGGGTAGGCCGTGTCGATATAGTTGACGTAGAAAAGGCCGTTCGACGCGTAATTCGGATGAAATGCGAGGCCCAACAGCCCGCGTTCGTCGCGGCCCTGGTTTACTTTCGTCGTGATGTCGAGAAATGGCGTGGTCTGCACCGAGCCGTTCTTGATGAGTTTGATCTTGCCGCCGAGTTCGACGACGAGCAGCCGTGAAGCATCCCCGGGCGGCGAACAGACGAATACGGGACGCGTGAAACCATCCGCAACAAACTGGGAAGCGATAGGCACGGCGAACGAGGGAAGGCCAGCGAGGAAAAGCAGAATTGTCAGGGGCGTGACTCGGCTCAACACAAACTTCACCCTCTCCCACCACAATCGAGCCGCACCCCCGTGACGGCGGACGAACAACTCAGTACAACTTCCAACTTCAAGGGATGGTTATATCACAGCCGAACCCCCCCAGCGCAAGAAAAAAGTCATAACTTCGCGATTTAATTAGGTTTACAACATACGAATTGCGAACAAAAGCTGGATTGTGCACAAAGTGTAAAAAAGGCGCATGTTCGCCCATCGATTACTCACGTCGCGCTCTCCGGGTGTGGCTTCGTTAGTCGGCAGCGGGTGCGAGCATGAGCGCGGGAGCCGGTCGCACTCCCGCGTTTGACGCCCCTTCGCTCAGGGCGCTAAACTCCCCGGATCGCTGTTGCGACCTACCCTTGGAAGGATTGCGCCATGCTGGACCTCGAATTGAAGCCGTTGCCGAACTATGAATCGTTTCCCGGACCCGTCGTTTTTGTTGTGATGGACGGGGTGGGGATCGGCAAGCGTGACGAATCGGACGGGGTATGGCTGGCCTACACGCCGGTGCTGGACGAGCTATTCAAGGAGCCGTTGTACACCCAGCTCAAAGCGCACGGCACCGCCGTCGGCATGCCGACGGACGAGGATATGGGCAACTCGGAAGTGGGCCACAACGCGCTTGGCGCGGGGCGTGTGTTTGCGCAGGGCGCGAAGCTGGTGAGCGGGGCGATTGCGTCGCGCCGGTTGTTCGAGGGCGCCGCGTGGAAAAGTGCGGTCGCCAAGGCGAAAGCCGGCGGCACGTTGCACTTCATTGGCTTACTGTCCGATGGCAATGTTCATAGCCACATCGATCATCTGTTGGCGCTGCTCGAGCGGTGCGCGGTGGAAGGCGTCGCGCGCGTGCGGCTGCACGTGCTCGCGGATGGCCGCGACGTGGGCGAACGGTCCGCGCTGGGATATATCGACACCCTCGAGAAGAAACTTGCCGCGCTGAACGCCAAAGGCAGCGACTACCGGATCGCATCCGGTGGCGGACGCATGATCACTACGATGGACCGCTACAACGCCGATTGGTCGATCGTCGAGCGCGGGTGGAAGGCGCACGTCCTTGGCGAGGGGCGTCAGTTCGCGACCGCGACGGACGCGGTTCAGACCTATTACGACGAAGACAAGAACGTGACCGATCAATACCTCGAGAGTTTTGTGATCGCGGACGCTGGCAAGCCTGCCGGTACGATCAACGACGGCGACGCGGTCATTTTTTTCAACTTCCGCGGCGATCGCGGCATCGAGATTACGAAAGCGTTCGAAGAAGGCGCAGAATTCGACAAGTTCGATCGCAAGCGAAAGCCCGATGTGTTTTATGCCGGGATGATGCAGTACGACGGCGACGCGCAGATTCCGAAGAACTATCTTGTCGAACCGCCGGCGATCGAACGCACGGTTGGCGAATACATGTGCGCGCAGGGGATAACCACGTTTGCGATCTCGGAGACGCAGAAGTTCGGACACATCACGTATTTCTGGAACGGAAACAACTCGGGATATATCGACGAAAAATTGGAGACGTATGTCGAGGTTCCATCGGATCGCGTAACTTTCGATCAACGTCCATGGATGAAATCGGCGGAGATTACCGATGCGGTCATCGCCGCGGTGGAAGGCGGCAAGCACAAATTCATCCGCATCAACTACGCGAATGGCGATATGGTCGGCCACACCGGCGTGCCGATTTCGATTCGCATGTCGGTCGAAGCTGTCGATCTCGCGCTGCGCCGTTTGCTGCCCGTGATCGAGAAGGCGAAAGGCATCGCCGTCATCACCGCCGACCACGGCAACGCCGATTGCATGTTCACGGAGAAGAAGGGCAAGCGCGAACCGATGGTTGCGCACACGCTTAATCCCGTGCCTTTCATTATCAAGGACTATTCGGGTGCGAATTCCATCGCTATCCGCGAACTCAACGCGAGGGGTCTCAGCAACGTCGCCGCTACTCTCCTAAACCTCCTCGGCTATGAAAGACCGGGCGATTACGACGAGAGCTTGATAACGGTTGAATAGTCGCGCACTCACGCTCGCCGGCTTCATCCGCAAACGCCTGCTTGATTATCGAGATACGAAGCCCAAAGTGAGTCAAACGCCGCGTGTAAGCGAAGAGTCGTTTCGCGTCCTTGGTGTCGCGATCTGAGCGTGGTTTCTATGCCGGGTTCCTGGTGGCGCCATCGTACCCCTCGACCTGAAGGGAGACTCGTGTTTTTTCCTGATCTTTGCTCGCCCGGATCACGAGTTTCGCTTGACCTTTACTGAAAATCAGTGCCTCGGTACCCGGTTCGCGCTGCGCAGGATCCGATCCTTCCGTCCAGCCGTTTGCGGGCAAGCGTTCGCGATAAAACGCCGCGACTTTTGCGGTATCGTCTGTAGTGGAGCCATTAACGACGAGCAAAGGCCCTGAGTCACTCGTATAGTCCTTCACGAGCCCATCGTACACGGGAATGTCTTCCGGAAACCCGCCGATTTTGGCTGCGGGCGGCGGCGAGCCGCATCCGGACGCACCGCTTGTAAGCAATACGGCGAAGACAAACAGGTTCGCGAGAATCATCGCGGCATGATGGGATCGGGCCATGGGGGAACCTCGCCTGTATTCTCGTTTTCACGCTGTGCTTATTGTACGCACGTGCCTTGAAATCCATCTTTGTAATACGGACCTGTGAAAATCAAGACGGAGCGCTTCTTGCGCGCCTTGCCAACTGCAAAGTTGGAAGAGCATATAAGACCATCCCAGACCCGCGACCCAAACTCTGAGCCGCGAGCAACCTGGCGTCCGCCGTCGTCAATCTCCCCTGCTATGAACGACCACTGGATTACGACGAGCTTTTGGTATCGCGTTGTTAAATCACTCGCCAATGCGCCAGGTAAATTCTTGACAAATCCTTGCGGTTAGGCTATCCTTCACAGTAATTTGGTGGCCCGTGCCGGGTCCGTGGGAGGCTTGTTCCATGAAGCGGATAGTCCTGATCGCATGCGCGGCGGCGTTGATCACGCCCGTCGCGGCGAATGCCGACTTGCAGCTCTGGATTTCGTATCACTTCCAGGGCGTGGAGGCTTACGAAGACGGCAAGTACGCCGACGCGAAGACGTTGCTGACCAAGGCCCATGTCGAGACCTGCGACGAGTACCGGCTTGCGTTCACGATGGACACCGCAGGCCTTACACACATGGCGCTCACGGAATACCCCGAGGCCGAGAAGTGCTTCAAGGCCGCGCTCGATTTGCGCGACGCCGACGAGTGCGGCGACAAGAGCCGGTTCGTGGCGGCCTCGCTGAACAACCTCGCCGACCTGCACTACGTCGCGGGCAACAAAGACAAAGTCGAATGCCTATACCGCCGCGCGCTGGAAATCAACAAGCGCGATTGTTACAGCGTGGAAGTGGGCCGCAGCCTGAACGGACTGGCGTTGGTCGCCGCGGACGCGGGCAACGTGGCGGAAGCGGAGAACCTCTTGAAGCGGGCGGTGCGCGTACACTACATGGGCGGGCGCAGCGAGCATCCATATATGGCCACGGCGCTGACAAACCTCGGCATCCTCTACACCGAGCAGGGCAAACTCGCCGAGGCGAAGGACGCGCTGAGGAAAGCAAAGCACATTCACGACGAAGTGCTCCGGGCGGACCACCCGGACGTGGCGATTCGCCTCAATGCGGAAGCGAACCTTCGCGCAAAGCAGGCATAGAAACAGAATCAATCATCGACGCGCCCGGGATGTCATCCGGGCGCTTTTTCATTGGTAGCGCGTGGCGACTGCCCAGGTGCCCACGTCAACGCGTACGCCACCCTTGAAAGTCGCGCGTCACTTACGCACTTCGACGACCAGAAACGGATTGAGCGGGCTTTTGTGAATCATCGCGGGCATGTGTTCGACGTACCAGGCAATCGCATGCTTCAGAGGCTGCAGTAATCCCAACGAGCCGGTGCGCTTAAATGCAAAATAGTCTTTCAACGGTAACGGCGCGATAGACGCCGCTCCGTTTCTCCCGCAGAACAATTCCTTCAATTCACCGTACGAAAACAGGTGATACGTACCGAACGGCTTGTGCAGCGTCATCCCAAATCGGTCGAAGACGTATCTTCGCAAACGCATCGACCCGGCCGGCGTCGCGGCATCGGTTGGTTCGTGGTGAATATCGATCGGGAACGACTTGTTTGGGCACGTAACCAGCACGCGTCCGCCGGGCCGTGTAACGCGCAGCAGTTCTTTCGCGAACGCAACGCGCGTTTCCCTGTAGTTGTTTTCAAGCGTGTAATGCCCGACTTTTGTGCCGATATGTTCGATCGTTCCAAGCGTGTAGACCGCGTCAAAATAGTCGTCTGCAAACGGCATGCGGGCGCCGTCGCAATTGATGAAATGCGCGGGATCGTTGCCGGCGCGCTTCCAGAATCGCGCCAGGCATGGGATGTCGATGCCGTAGGCCTCGATGCCATCGTCTCGCATATAGCGAATACCGAGCCCCATACCGCAACCGACTTCCAGAACACGCCGCGCGCCCTCACGTTGCACCCACGGTTTCAGGTACGCGTCGTAGAACCGCCGCCACGATTCCGCCTGTTCTCCGGCATACTCCTCGCTTGTTGATTCCATCTCGTAGAACCGGTCGCCGACAGTGAAATCGAAATAACCTTCGTCGCTCAGGCCATACGTGCGGCCGGCGGATACAAGTGTCCGGTCCACGGCGGTCAACGATTCATGGGTCACGGGATCGACAAGGACGCGAGCCAGCCGCTGTGCAAGGACATCTTCCACATTCACCCCCATTGCCGCCATACCGCGCTCCGGCAAACGGCGCAACCACATGGCTTTGGCCGGTTATGGTTCAAGTCGGTGCGCGGCTTCGTCACGGCGGCAAGCATACACGAACATACGTCCGAGGTTGTGCACAACGAATCGGCTGCCGCAGGTCCGAACCACGATTATTGCCATTTCATCCGTGCGGCGTTCCTGCCGGAGTTGCCCCAAAGGAAGTGGTGTCTTACCGCCTATAGGCACATGGTCGCAATGCCCGAAAGGGCAGCGATTATTTGGCTGATTACTCGCTTTTCCGGCAGTCGTCTGCTATAGTCACTCTGAAGTAACAGCCGTGCTGTCCGGAGGTCTTTGTATGCGGAACGTTCGGTCCCAGTTTGTGGGCCTTTCCCTCTTCCTGCTGGCCTTGGTCATGATCCTGACCAATGGATTTTGGCCGCGCATTCACGCCGACGCGCAGCAGGACATAGTCCGCCAGATCGAACCGATCGGCGTCGTGCTCGACGAGATCATGCGAAATTACGTCGAGGTGCCGGACACGGACAAGGTTGTCGAGGGGGCGCTCACCGGCATGATGAATGCGCTCGACGACCACAGTTCATTCGTTCCGCCACGGGTGTACCAGGACCTCCGCGAAGAAACCGAGGGCCGGTTCGACGGTATTGGCATCCAGATCAAGCTGGACGAACAGAAGAACATCTTCGTGTTTGCGCCAATGCCCGGTTCGCCCGCGCTCAAGGCGGGGATTATGGCGGGCGACATCATCGTCGCGATTGACGACATCCCCACCGAGGGCATGAGCATCGACGATGCGAAGGACCACATCCGCGGCGAAAGCGGCACGGTCGTAAAACTGAAAGTGTTCCGTCTGTCGAAGGAGGAAGGGCAGCCCGGCGCATATCACGAGATTTCCGTCACGCGCGGTAAGGTGCCGGTGCCAAGTCTGTTGGAAAGCCGCGTGCTGGACGGCGGCATCGCCTACATTCGTATCAGCGACTTCAAGCAAACCACTTCGCGCGACCTGGCGGAAAAGCTGAAGGAATTCGAGTCGAAGGGGATGCGTTCGCTCATTCTCGATCTGCGTTGGAACCCCGGCGGTCTGCTGAGCGCGTCGGAAGAAGTTGCCAGCCTGTTTCTCAAAAAGAACACGCTCGTCACGTACACGAAGGGCCGTAAGCACGAAGATGGAACCGTGCAGGACGAGATGACGCTCTACACCCAGCGAGACCCGGTGCTTCCGCAAGAATTCCCGATGATCGTGCTCGTGAACGAGATTACGGCGAGTTCGTCGGAGATCGTCACAGGCGCGCTGCAATTCCACGAGCGCGCAATTATCGTTGGCGCAAAGACGTTCGGGAAGGGCAGCGTCCAAACGATCATTCCGTTGCGCGCGCCGAAGAACAGCGCGTTACGGTTGACTACTGCGCTCTATTACACGCCCGCGGACGTGACCATCAACAAGCACGGCATCCTGCCTGACGTCGAAGTTCCGTTCGCGGAAGACCAGTGGCCGGGGCTGTGGAAGCAGCTAATCGCCTCGTGGGAAAGCGACGCGAGTAAACAAGACCTCCAAAACCATGGCAGCGTGACGGGCGACGCGGTCACCGACACTACGGTCGAAGATGTGCAGTTACAGCGCGCAGTCGAAATCTTGCGCGAAGACCCGGTCTGGGCAAACCTCGTCAAGAAGTATCACAAAGATACAAAGATCACGCAGGTGGCGGCGGTCGATGTCGCGCCCGGACCAAAGGACGTGGTCCAGGTTTCGGAAAACTCGGCCGATGCCGCCGAACCCAATCAAACGGCGCCGCTGGAACCCGGGGCGGCGCAGTAGGCATGCGTCCGGATGGCCGCGCGTATGACGCGCTCCGCCCGGTAACGATCGAGCGACAGTACACCAAGTTCGCCGAGGGCTCGGTCCACATCGCATTCGGCGAGACCAAGGTACTCTGTACGGCTACGGTCGAGGAGCGCATCCCCCCGTTTCTCAAAGACACCGGCAAAGGCTGGGTGACCGCCGAGTACGGCATGTTGCCTCGCTCCTCCCACGAGCGCATCTCGCGCGATTCGGTGAAGAAAGGCCGTGCCATGGAGATCAGCCGTTTGATTGGCCGATCGTTGCGGTGCATCGTGGACCTCGGGGCGTTGGGCGAGCGGCAAATCGTTATTGACTGCGACGTGTTACAGGCGGACGGCGGCACGCGTACCGCGGCGATCACCGGCGCATACGTCGCACTCCACGACGCACTATCTCGGTTGGTGCAGCAAGGCGCGCTGTCCCGGTTGCCGTTGTTGGGTCAGTGCGCGGCGGTGAGCGTCGGCGTGATCCACGGCGGGCCGCGACTCGATTTGTGCTACGCGGAGGATTCGATCGCGGACGTGGACATGAACCTCGTCATGCGCGATGACGGCACCTTCGTCGAAATCCAGGGTTCGGCGGAGGGCGCATCGTTCTCGCGCGAGACGATGGACCGTCTACTCGCGGTTGGAGAGAAAGGCATGCGCGAACTTTTTGCGCTGCAACGCACCGCGCTCGGGCTGCCCGCCTGAAGATGTCTCCCCGCCCGCTGCTGATTGCGACCGGCAACGCACACAAGTTTGGTGAAATCGCCGTGTTTCTCGAGAACGTTCCTTGGCAACTGATGAGTCTGCGCGACTTCCCCGAGTTCGACGCGCCGGAGGAGAACGGCGATTCCTTCGAGGCGAATGCGTTGATCAAGGCGCAGGCGTATGGCGCGCGATTTGGCGTCGCGTGTGTCGCCGACGACAGCGGTCTTGTCGTCGACGCGCTCGGCGGCGCGCCGGGAATTTACTCGGCACGGTACGCCGGGAACGGTTGCACGGATGCGGACAATAACGAGAAGTTACTGCACGAACTGCGCGATGTGGCGGACGAATTGCGCAGCGCAAGGTTTGTGTGTTGTTGCGTGCTTGCCGTACCCGGCGAAATGCCCCATATGGAACTCGGAACGATCGAGGGCCGCATCGCGCGCGCCGTGTCGGGAAAGGGGGGCTTTGGATACGACCCGCTGTTCATTCCGAATGGATACGATCGCACTTTCGGCGCGCTTGTGCCGGAGGTCAAAGCGTCGATCAGCCACCGCGCGCGGGCGTTTGCAAAACTGCGCGAGTATCTTCTTCGCGCAAACGTATGAGGCTCGTTCCGCCAACACCTGAATGCATTGACGAAGCGGCGGCCATCATTCGCGCGGGCGGCGTTGTTGCGTACCCAACGGAAACCGTTTATGGACTCGCGGCCGATCCGTTTTCCGTTGCGGCGATCGAATCGTTGTTTGCGATGAAGGGCCGTAGCGAATCCAACCCGATACTCTTGATCGCCGCCAACATGGAACAGGTCGAACGTATCGTTTCGAAAATCTCCCCGGACGCGCGAGCGTATATGGACCGCTTCTGGCCGGGTCCGCTGAGTCTCCTCTTGCCAAAGTCGGATGAATTGCCGGCGTCGCTGTGCGCGGGCGGTCCGAAAGTGTGCGTGCGAATCCCATCGTCCGAAACCGCGCGTGCGCTCTGCCGTGCCGTGGGCCATGCAATTACTTCGACGTCGGCAAACCGGAGCGGCGCGCCCGCCCCCAGCGCTGCGGCAACAATCGAATTGGATGGCGTCGCGCTGTGCATCGACGGCGGGGCATTGCCTCCTTCGTTACCGTCGACCGTGTTCGATCCCGACTTGCGGATCGTTCATCGCCCGGGCGCCGTTTCCGATTCCACACTGCTCGCCTTTTGATCCCACGACCAGCGTTTCGGAACATGCTAAACTATAGTATATAGAGATACTATATACACAGCACAATAATGATTTGCGCATCGGAATATGGATCCGGGGCGTTGTGTTCCAGCGGGTGTGGGCGGTATCCTATCCGGTCTGGAGGTCCCATGAAAATCATCCTAGCCAAGCCGCGCGGGTTTTGCGCCGGCGTCGAGCGCGCCATCAAGTGCGTCGAACAGTCGCTCGAACGCTTCGGCGCCCCGGTCTACGTGCTCAACGACATCGTCCACAACGCCCATGTCGTGAACGAACTTCGGGCCAAAGGCGCGGTCTTTGTTAAGAACTTGGACGACGTACCGCCGGGGTCGCATCTCTTGTTCAGTGCTCACGGCGTCGGGCCGGAACGGTTCGAGCACGCCGAGAGATATCAAATGGAGGTCATCGATGCGACCTGTCCGCTGGTCGAGAAGGTTCACAACGAGGCTCGGCGGTTTGCTTCGCGCGATTTCACCATCGTATTGATTGGCGAGCACGGCCACGATGAAACAGTTGGAACCATGGGTTGGGCGCCGGAGCATATTCGGCTCGTTTTCACGCAGGAAGACGTAGACAAGCTCGAAGTGCCCAACCCGGATAGGGTGTCGTACATAACGCAGACGACGCTTTCCGTAGACGATTGTGAACGCGTGATCGCCGCTTTGAAGCTACGATTCCCCAAGATTCAGGGTCCGCCGAAATCGGATATCTGTTACGCCACGACCAATCGGCAGGCAGCGGTCAATGCACTTTCGCCGTTAGTCGATATCGTCTTGGTTGTTGGCGACCGCGAAAGCGCCAATTCGAACCGGTTGGCGGAGATTTGTCTTGCGAAGGGCAAGCCCGCATTCCTGATTAGTTCGGCGGAAATGATTGACGAGGCGTGGCTGGACGGGGTTGACCAAATTTTGCTCACGGCGGGTGCGTCGGCTCCTGAAACCCTCGTGCAGGGCGTGGTTGACTATTTCCGTCGACGGGGACCCGTCGAAGTCGTGGAGTCGGAAGTGATGATGGAGGACGTCCACTTCAAACTTCCGAGCGAGCTCGTGGCTGCGGAGTAACCGCAATCGTCCTATCGGTAGTGTTGTTGCCGAGGGTTCCACGTGGAACTTTTTTGGCTATACACGGTAGCTCCCAGCATCTGGCTACAAGATGTTCCACGTGGAACCTAGCCATAAGCTTCCCTGTTGGCGACCAGATCCAAACTCCCGCGGCGCAATCCGGCCCGCGTCCACTGGTCTTCCACCCGCTCCGTGGCGAACTTGTCATCGAACACGAGGTTCAATTGCGATAAGAACACGCTAGCCCCGCCCAACCTGAAACCAATCTCCGCGGCTGCCTTCCTCGGATTCTCGATTGCCCGTGCAGTCACAACCGAAGCTCCATCGAATTGCCCAAACTGCGAAAGCTCCATTGAATGGACAGTAACATCCCGCAGCGCCAGCGCCGCGATCACCTTGCGCAGGAACCCGACCTTCTTGACAGACCGCTCTATAAGATCAACTCGTAGCGCCGGCAACGCCACTTTGATCGGAATGGCTGGAAACCCGCCACCGCTTCCAACATCGTACAATCGGGCGGACTCGAGCCCGAGGCGACGGATAACGCCTGCCAGGCTCAGGCTGTCAACGACGTGGCGCTCCCACAAAGCGTTAGCGTCACCCGTAGATACAAGACCTACAACTTCGTTCCATTCCCGAATCAATTCCACGTGCATTCGGAGCTTGGCCACCTGGTCATGATCGAGGTCGACGCCGTCCGCGATCAGACATTCCTTAGCACGACTCAACAAGGCATCGATATTATCAGTATTATCATTTAATCGGTTCATCGAAAAAAGCACTTAACCTATTGTAATTTCAATGGGATAGCTTGACTTCGACCCCGGCAATATGCTATGTTCACCACTTCAAATTTCTAGTGGAGTCCGGATCGTGAAATACCTCGTGCTACTGGGTGACGGCATGGCCGACTTTGCCATTCCGGAACTCGGTGGCCGCACCCCCCTTGAAGCTGCTAGGACCCCCGCGATGGACGAAATTGCCCGTCGCGGAATCTGCGCACTTTTCAAACCGATCCCCGACGATCTCCCGGCAGGAAGCGACATCGGCAACCTCTCGCTTTTCGGCTATGACCCGCACGAGACATTCACGGGCCGCGCACCGCTCGAGGCCGCCCGGCAAGGCATCCTCCTCGGCGAAAATCAGGTAGCCTTTCGCTGCAATCTGGTGACGCTCGAGAACGGGACCATGCGAAGCTTCACCTCGGGCCACATCTCGACCCGCGAAGCAGCCGAAATCATACCAAGTCTGAACGAGGCCTTTGCCGACCTCCCAGTCCAGCTCCATACCGGCGTAAGCTATCGCCATCTTGGCATCGTCACGAGTCAAGACCTCTCCGTGGAAGAGCTTTCGCAGGTCAAATGCGAACCGCCCCACAATATCACGGACCAGGCCTATGCCCCCTATGTACCGGGCGGGCGCGCCGGGGAATTCCTTCAACTGCTCATGGCCCGATCGCAGGATGTGCTGGCAACGCATCCTGTCTCGCGAGCGCGCCGCGAGCGCGGCGACCTTGCGCCGACGAGTGTATGGCTGTGGGGCCAAGGTAGATCCCCGAAGATGCGCACCTTCCGCGACCGGTTCGGAATCGATGGCGCGGTCGTGTCGGCGGTCGATCTCGTGAACGGCATCGGCGTGTGCGCGGGCATGCACGTGCTCGAGGTCCCCGGCGCCACCGGCTATCTCGACACGGACTACGAAGGCAAAGTTACGGCCGCACTCGGCGCGCTTGAACGCGTCGACTTCGCGTACATTCACGTCGAAGCGCCCGACGAAACGTCGCACGAGGGCAAACTCGATCTCAAACTCCGCGCGATCAAGGATTTCGACAGCCGGGTAGTCACGCCCTGTCTCGACTGGGCGTTGAAGCGTGGTGACGTTCGGATTGCGGTCGCGCCCGATCACATCACGGCGCTATCGACGAAAACCCATGCCGGCGGGCCGGTGCCGTTTGCAATGTTCGGCCCCGGCGTTGTCCCAGACGCCACGCTCGTGTACTCCGAACCCGAAGCGGCAAAGACCGGTATCGTGTTCCCGAACGGCCACGAAATGGTCCCCGCTATGATAGAATTGCCGGTTGTCGATGCCGCGGCTTTGCTCGGTTCACGCACATAAGCAATCGCTACGCGGCGCCATCCCGAAGGCCCGGGCGCGCGATGCGCATACATCGCGGTTAGAAGAAGCCCCGCGCGCCAGGAGAATCTCTCGATGAAACAGCACATCGAACTGTACGACACGACCCTACGCGACGGGGCGCAGGGACGTCAGATCAAGTTTTCATCCGAGGACCAGTTGCGCGTGGTCCGCGCGTTGGACGAATTTGGCATCGCCTATATCGAAGGCGGTCAACCCGGATCGAACCCGAAGGCCGCGGAATTGTTCGAGCGCACGAAGGACATGCAACTCAAGCATGCGAAGATGGCCGCGTTCGGCAGCACGCGTCATCCCAAGTCCGCGGTCGAGGACGACGCGAACATCAGGGCGCTCCTTCAGGCCGGTACCGAAGTCGTCACCATCTTCGCGAAATCGTCCCCGACCCACGCGAAAGAAATCCTGCGTGTAAGCCTGAACGAAAACGTCAAGCTAACGGGCGAGTCCGTCGCGTACCTCAAGTCTCAAGGCAGGCGCGTCATCCTTGACGGCGAGCATTTCTTCGACGGCTACTTCGAGGACCCCGAATACGCCCTGTCGGTGCTCGAAGAAGCGTGGAACAACGGCGCGGAAACGCTTGTGTTGTGCGACACGAACGGCGGACGCCTTCCCTCCGAGATCGCCGCGGCGACGGGCGCCGTGCGCGAACGCCTCCCGAAGGCGCGCGTCGGCATTCACACGCACAACGATGCCGGCTGCGCGGTGGCGAATTCGATCGCCGCGGTCGAGGCGGGCGCCACGCACATCCAGGGAACGATCAACGGCTACGGCGAACGCACGGGCAACGCCAACCTCGTCACCATCGTCCCGACGATCCAATTGAAGATGGGCGTGAAACTCGTCACCGACAAACAGCTCGCGAAACTCACGCACCTCTCGCACCTCGTCGCCGAGCTCGCCAACATGAATCCCCGCGAATCCGATCCCTACGTGGGCCGCGACTCGTTCACGCACAAAGGCGGCATGCACGCCGACGCCGTGCACAAACTCAAATCCAGCTACGAACACATCGCGCCGGAACTCGTCGGCAATCGCACCCACATCGCCGTCAGCGAAGTAGCGGGACGTTCGAGTCTGTTGCAGAAGGCCGAAGACTTCGGCATCACGCTCGAACGCGACGCCCCCGAAACGCGCGACGTGCTGAAGCGCGTGAAGGACATGGAAAGCGAAGGATACGAGTTCGAAGGCGCGGACGCCTCGCTCGAACTCCTCATGCGCCGCGCGAAAGGACATCACAAGAGCTTCTTCAAAATCCTCGGCTACCGCGTCAGCGTCGAAGCCAAAGATCAGAACGGCGCATCGCTGTCCGAAGCTACAGTCAAGGTCGAATTGCCCGACGGCACGCCCATGCACACCGCCGCCGAAGGCGCCGGCCCTGTCGACGCGCTCAACAACGCGCTGCGAAAAGCGCTCGAAGGAAGATATCCCGAACTCAAAGACGTCCACCTCGAAGACTACAAAGTCCGCATCCTCGATGGACAAGCCGCCACCCGCGCGAAGACCCGCGTCTTCATCGAATCCACCGACGGTGAAGTCGAATGGGACACCGTAGGCGTCTCCGAAAACATCATCGCCGCGTCTCTCCACGCCCTCATCGACAGCATCGAATACAAACTCTACCGCACGTCCGCCAAAAAGAAATCGAAACCCGCCGCGAAATAACGGCGGCCGGCAATTCCCGCCGAATCGACGTGCGCGCGACGCTCGCACAACTCACGTCGGCAGCGTGGCCAATCCCGGATTCTTCGCGAAAGCAGCCTCACTGTGCTGACCGCTATCCCTTGGCATATTAGAAAATCCGCGTAAGCGTACCCCGCACATCCGGTAACCGAGAAAGACCCTCGTCGCCTGTGCCCTGCGGTCACGTTAGACCGGGGCACGGCGACAGTCGCCGTTGACGGTGCGCCAATCCCAAAAGTCCGCAATTCGTGTATTGGTTATACCTCACTAGCAATGGGTCTTGACAAAACGACGTAACTATGTTTGACTGCTTTTGCAGTTCATCGAATAATGAGGGTGCCTGGTAGGTGAGTTGGGGCGTGGGATTTACTTGACGTCTTCTCACTGGGGGAATGCTATGCGAGTTCTGCGTGGAACCGGCCGGGGAGTACGCGTCGCGGTAACAGTGGCGATTATCGGAATTCTGCTTTGCACCGCGCGTGTGTATTCGGGGCCTGAGTCTGGACCCAGTCCCGAAGACCCAAATGGGCAACGCGAAGCGCCCGCCCCCCAGCCCAAGGCCATTCCGAGCGATCGATTGAACACGACCGCATCGCAGGCCGCATTTGTATCTAGCACCCGGAAGTCGCCGTTCCCGGATGCGGCCCTTACCTTGGCTTCCTACGATAATAGTCTGACTCAAGATGCCACGGATTCCGCCGCATACGACCGGACCGTGTTTATTTCCGAAGTGTGCTCCGACGTAGACGAACTGATAGATGCTGAACGGCAATCGTCTGCCTCCGAGCGAATCCCCGAGGCGGCCGCGAAATTGACGGAGGCCCAAATCCAATTTCGCGAGGACAAATTGCCAGAGGGCGCCGCGAAACTCGTCGAAGTGATGGATCGTTTTCCCGGTTCAGGGGCGAGCAAGATTTCCAATCGCGCCCTAACCTCCCTCCAGGAATTGGCGCAGACGGGCCAAATCAGCGAAACCGAGGTTGAGCAATTTGCGGCCCTCTTGCCGTCCTGGTCCGAATGCAGAAGCGCCGAAAGCAAGTATCTGCTTCTGGATTTCGCGCGGACGCGCGCAGACGCCGCGAAGGCCTTGGGCGAGAAGTCAGCGAAACAGGCCTATAACGAGGAGACGCGCGCGGCGGCCTGGCAACTCATGCTCGAATTTCCCGAGTCCCCCATCCAAATCGACGTTCCCGTACTCTATTACGAAGCCTCCGCCAAACTGAGCCCCGAGGACGCCCGCGGCGCGGCGGACGACCTGACGGAATTCATCGAGCAAGAACCCGAATCGATGGCGCGGTGGGCGGCTCGCAGCGTACTCGCTATGCACCTGCACCGGGCCGCCCACGATCTCGAAGGCGCCCGAATCCAACAGGTCAATTTCCTCAAGGAATCCGAAAAACCGTTCATTCAGAACGTGCTCACCGACGACACGGTCTACGACTGGGTAAAAGCGCTAATCGAATACGAAATCGGCAAGGCCATGTTCAATCTCGGCCGACGGCAGCAGGCGATACAACAATTCGAAAACGTTGTGACCAACTATCCGGATGGTGGCTGGCCCACCATGCTATCCGCGTATATGAAAGCGTTTGTCACCGATCAGGACAACTACGAAAACCCCAACTTGGGAATTGCCGCGCTGGGCGAATTTCTCGAACAATACCCGAAAAGTCCCTACGCGCCCAAGGCCATGTGGAACCTCGCAAGCATTTACTTCCGGGAGTCCGATTACGCAAACGCGGCGGCGCTGTTCCAGGAGGTTACGGAACGTTGGCCCGGCACGAACGAGGCCGTTGCATCCGAAGACACCATCAATTACCTGGTGACATACAACTACCTGCCTTCTCAAATGGTTTCGCGCCGCGACAAAGGCCGCCAACCTACCGACCTCATTCGCACGGCCCAACTGTGCGGGCCCACCGCGCTCCAAAAGCTGCTCAGCCATCGAGGCATAACGGCTACCGTCCAGGAGCTTGCCGCACTCGCGCGCACCGACGGCGCAGGCACCAGTATGTTGGGATTGGTCGAAGCCGCAAAGCGGAAAGGAACGGACCTGATCGGTGTGGAAGCGGAATCGGTGGATACGCTGAAAACGCCCTTCATCGCGTTTGTGAACGGGAACCACTTCGTAACCGTCGTAAGCGTGACGAAAGAAACCGTAACAGTCGAGGACATGAACGAACCTCAGAGCAACATCTCGCTGGCGGAGTTTATGGCCAAGTGGGACCGCAAAGCGCTCGTTCTCAAGGAGTCTGTTGAACGTCCGGACATCATTCAATTGGCGCTGATGGAAAGGATCCGCGGGGGGGCCGATCCTGACCCTCCAACCGACCCGTCCGAAGGGGGCCTGCCGACAGCCTGCCCAAACCAGCAAGACCCAGGCGAATGTGACCACGACACATTTGGCATGGCGACCGGTCTCGGCGGCGCCGGTTTTCCAAGCGGTCTTCCCAAAATTGAACTCTTCGACAACCCGATACTCAACGGCGACTTGGCGGATGCGATCAATTTTGCCACGCTACCCACCACGACGACTCCCGGTAACCCGCCAAGCCTCGTATCCCCCAAACCTTCGTCGACCGCCGGAGTCGACATCCCCGGGATTCACCTGCGGATTGTTGGGTACCAAGGCGCCGTTACGCTCCACGAACGCGACATCGACGTGCCCGTTCGCGGCTCGCTGCGACTCGTGTTCCGCCGGGACTACCGGAACCCGTGGGGGTATCACCGTACCGCGTTGTCCCGCCAGCTCTATCCCTGGCAGAACATGGTGGGCGCAAGTTGGACGCATAACTATCACGTAGTGCTGCAGGTCTCGGGGGCCGAGGAAGCGAACGGCGCACCGTCGTCGCTCATGCTGCGAGACGATGCCGGCAACTTAACGTCATATGCGTATCTCGGGCGCATTGGCAATACTGATTTTTACGACTTTGACGGCGATGTCG
The DNA here is from genome assembly GCA_013359265.1 of Candidatus Hydrogenedentota bacterium. Classification (NCBI taxonomy): domain Bacteria; kingdom Pseudomonadati; phylum Candidatus Hydrogenedentota; species Candidatus Hydrogenedentota bacterium. The sequence continues at coordinate 7,943 of JABWCD010000043.1, read as the reverse complement.
TGACGTGGGCGCGCGGCTCGATGGTGATGCGCGACGCGACCACCGGCAAGTTTGTGCACACCGCGCCAACGGGGTTGAGTTACAGCTTTCTTGCCCCGGTCGAAGCGACCAGCGAACTCATCGTTGCGCGCCCGGAATACCTTGAAGACACGAGCGGCAATCGCCTTACCTTCGAGTACGACGGGGCGAATATGCTGACCGCGCGCCTCATCAAGATTCACGCCCCCGCCGGAGACAACCGCTATTTGCAGTTCAATTATGGAACGAACGGTCTTTTTAGTTCGGTCCAGTTGAAATCTGACACCGACGTGCTTCAAACCATAACCTACGGCTATACGGAAGATCCCCTCAGTACATGGAACGAACTGACGTCGGTGACCGATAACGGCGGCGGCGTCGTTGCCTATGAGTACGATTCATCTCCCAGCCCTGATCCCGAAGCACCCCTAGGGACGCTCGTTGGACGCTACATCTCCAAGATTACCGACAAGGAAGGCAACGAATTCCTCATCAGCACGGAACACAAGATGCACCCCACGTATGGGCCGCAGGCCTACGTGGTTAAAGTCACCTACCCGAATGGGCTGGAAACCACCTACGACAAGACGGTCACCGGCACGGGCCATAGCGACGTGACTATACTGAACAAAGACTCCGTCACCCAGACCAATCTCTCCAAGTTGCTCATCGTCGCGGGCCCGCACGGCTACCGCCCTGCGAAGTACGTCTATTTTCCCACGCCCGGCTCCTCAACCGGCGACGAGTGGGTGTACGAATACGACAACATGGATTTGATCGAGATCAAAGACCCGAGCGGGGCGACGTTCGCGGAGTACACCTACACCGGTCAGGGCCGGCTCGAGACCGCCACGGTAGACGGCGAAGACCCCGTCACGTACACCTATCCCACGGGCGGCTCGTCCATTGAATCGCTATACCCGATCCAAAAGACGTCGGGCGACGTCGATACCTATCTCGAATACGACTCCAACCTCAGACTCACCCAGGTTTACGGGCCCGGCGCAAACGCAAAGTCCACCGTCCTCAGCACGAACAAGGCATCAATCGTCGCAGCATCGAAACTGCTCGTCCAACGTGGTGCATCCAGCGACTTCCGCTTCGACAACTTCAAACGGACGTCCTATCCGACAGTCTACGTCGAGGACCTCGCGGACGGAGTCGCCCAAGGCTGGAATGGCTCAAATTACACCGTCACCGGCGGCTACATAAACCTCACTGGCGGCAGCTACATCGCGCAAACCGAACCCGACACCGACATCTGGTTTTCCTATTACCTCGACACGGACGGTCACACCGATCCGGTCATCATCCATCCCCGATACAATTCGACAACATCCGACCGCGTCCAACTGATGGTCTTCGCGGACGAAATGCGCCTGTCCCAAACTGTCAACGACGTAACGTCCAACCTGCAGATCAATACCGACGCCGACACCACGCTCGACACCTGGTACAACGTCCACGTTAAGTCGACCGGATCCAACATCGAGGTGTACCGCGCCCAACAGGGGCAACCTCTCTCGCTCATTCTCAGCACAACCGCCGCAACGGTAACGAGCACGGACCGCTTCGACGCCTACGTACCCTCGGGTGACGTGCTGCGCCTCGACAACATGCTCATCACCAAACCGGGCCTCGGCACGACCGCCTTTTCCGATAATTTCAACGACGGCAATTACACAGGCTGGACCGTCGGCAGCGGCACGTGGGACGCGTCAAACAGATACCTCAGATCGACTCCGGCCGCCACGGTTGCAAACATTTCGACCAACCAGGTCGATCCCGAAGGCACGCTTGCGTTTTCCTACTATTGCGCCGACACCTCTAATCCAAACGCTTTCGGCTTGATTTATTTCCGTTTCAACGCCGACGGTTCGGACGGCCTTCTGCTTCTGGTCTATCCAGGAAAAATCGAATTGCAGCAAAAAAAGAGCGGCTCGTGGACGGTGCTCGCCAACAACACCAGCGCCACCAGCGAACAGGGCCGCTGGTACGACGTCGAAATCAGCTACCGCGGATATGAAATCGAAATCTCCCGCTCCACCGGCTACAAACTCGCCTATGACCAATACGGCCAAGTCACCAACGCCTCCGACGGCAACGGCAACCAGTGGACCTTCGCATACGACACCAACGGCAACATCATCTCCAAAACCGACCCCAACGGAGACGAAGTCGAATTCACCTACGACGGCTTCGGCAACGTCCTCACCGAAGCCCTCAACGAAGTACCCGTCGCCGAATACGAATACCTCGACTCGGCTTACCCCGGGCTCCTCACTAGCAAGATCTACCCCAGCGGGGCGACCGAGAGTAACTGGTACACGTTTCACGGCCAGATCGAGCTTGTGCTAAATGACGACGAAATCGGAAACATCACCACGCACGGCTATGCTTACAATACGGTGCACCAGCCAGTTGGGAATTATATCAATGGGCAGGTGGTAAATGCCCTCGAATACAACCTGATCGGTCAGATTGTGTCGCAACAGACGTGTTCGAGCGATTGTGAAACGGCGTTTTCTTATGATCATTACGGTCGTCTGATAGAGCGCACCCTCGACGGCGGGCACGAAGAACACTACATCTACGGCAGCACGGGTAATCTTTTGGAATGCCGCGACGAAAACAATCAGCCGATCACCGCGCCTTCCGATCCCTACAATATACAGGCATGCGGCAGTTCGACAAAAGCGGTGCCCAATTCTCCGACACCGAACCTGTCAGCGGCACAAAGTGGAGGAGAGACGTGCGTTGTCAAGTGCGACTGCGGCTGCCAGGACGGTGGGGAGTGCACGTGCGAAGGCGAGGGCGAAGGCGAGGGCGAAGGCGAGGGCGAGGGCGAAGGCGAGGGCGAAGGCGAGGGCGAAGGCGAGGGCGAAGGCGAGGGCGAGGGCGAAGGCGAGGGCGAAGGCGAGGGCGAAGGCGAGGGCGAGGGCGAAGGCGAAGGCGAAGGCGAGGGTGAAGGCGAGGGTGAAGGCGAAGGCGAGGGTGAAGGCGAAGGCGAGGGTGAAGGCGAAGGCGAGGGTGAAGGCGAAGGCGAGGGTGAAGGCGAGGGCGAGGGCGAGGGCGAGGGCGAAGGCGAGGGCGAAGGCGAGGGCGAGGGCGAGGGGGAAGGTGAGGGCCAAGGCGGAGGCGGAGGTGAGGGCCAAGGCGGAGGCGGAGGTGAAGGCCAAGGCGGAGGCGGAGGTGAAGGCCAAGGCGAGGGCGAGGGCGAAGGCGAGGGCGCGGGCGAGGGCGAAGGCGAGGGCGAAGGCGAGGGCGAGGGCGAAGGCGAAGAACCCTATCCAGATAACGACTCCCCAGCTGTTGTAGATCAGGCAAATGAAAATCAAGAAAACGCCGGCGATAACCCGGGGGACGAGACCGATCCGTTGAACTATTTCTCGGGGGAGTTCGTACTGCAGGAAACCGACCTGGCAATCAAAGGACGCGGCTTTGATTTCGTATGGAAACGCACGTATCGGTCGAAGATTCCGTCGTCAACCTGGCTGGGAAACAATTGGGACCATTCCTATAACATCTACATCAAAGAAGTCTCCGGAGACGTACTTGTTCTCCATGACGGAGCGGAGTCACGCCGCGAAACATACATCCACGTGGGTGATGGGCGATACGAAACGCCTGGCTTTTTTGGCCACGTGCAATTAAACGGCGACGGCACCTACACGCTGCATTTCGAGGACGGCATGAAATGGCACTTTTCGGCGCTTACATCGGCCTACCAATTACCATCTCTGCACCTTGGAAAAATCACCGCCATGGAAGACCGTAACGGAAACACCATGATGTTTGAGTACGACTTCAAACATCGACTTTCCGACGTGTACGATACGATGGGAAGACACATTTATATCGACTATCTGTACAACCGGCTCGACCGGGTGCATTGCGGGGATCGGGAGGTCAAATACACGTATTTTGGGGCGCTCGATACGGGCGGGCCGAAGGGCGACCTCAGGAGCGTGCGTTCGCCAAAAGTAACCGGCATCGATGGTCATGAGTATCTTGATGGCAAGACGCGCTATTACACATACACGAAGGGATACGAAAACGACGATCTCAACCACAATCTGTTCAGGGTAAGGGACGGGGCCGGAAATGCGTATCTGCTGAACTTTTATTCGGAAACCACGGATCCCGAGGACTTTCAGTTCGATCGCGTTGTCCGGCAGGTGTGGGGACGCGCGGAGGACGGGCAGACTAACGACATTATCGATATTACCTATATCGAGAACCCTTCTCCCCCATCGGGCCACCCTCTACTCGAAGCAGAGGCCAAAGCGATCGTCAACGATCGCAACGGTCACGTGTCCGAGTACTACTTTGACGCATGGAACCGTCCGATCCTGATGCAGGAATTCACCGGAGTCGCCGATCCGGTTTCGCAAACGACCGAGACGGTGAACAGGCCTACGGGCAAGCTGCGTGCGTCGGACCCGGACAGCTTCGATACCCTCATGTCGTACAACACGGACCACCTCGTGACGTCGATAACGCACCCTGGAGGAAATGTCACGACGTTCACCTACGGCACCGGATCGAGGTTAAAAGAGGGGAACCTGATCGCTGTCGCGCATGGGGTGGGCGTTGCACAGACGTTCGAGTATCTCGAGGGGTTCGGCAGCCGCAATATGCGCGACTTCGTGACACGCGCAACCGATCCAAACGGAAACGTCACAAAGCACTCGTACGACACGAACGGCAACCGCACTCGGACCCAGCATTGGGACTCGGGCGAGACCACGCTGTTAGCTGAACAGGATTTTACCTATACGTGGTCCGGCCAGTTGGCAACGATCACCCATCCCTCAAATGGGACGGCGCGGCGCGTGGATCGGTTCGACTACGAAAACAACGGGCTCGGCTATCTGAACAAGATCACGGTAGACGTTGGCGGGGAAGAGTTGGAGACGCGATTCGAGCGCGGCTATTTCGGACAACTCTTCGAAAAGACTGACCCCTTTGGAAATGTAACAAACTACGCCGTAAACGAATTGGATCAGGTTGTCCAGGTCGTCCAAACGGTGCTGGACGCCGATGGAACCGCCCACGACTATCAAACGGACATCTATTATGACGCAGCCGATCGGGTCGATGAAGTCATCGTCGAAGGCGATACCGGACCGTCCGACGCGATCCGGACCGTCTACGAGTACGACGTGCTCGGCAATGTCGTAAGCGAAACGCGATACGCGGGAGGGTACACATTATCCGGCGGTGTCAGCGGGCCGCAGATAAAAACTTGGCAGGACCCTATTGTCACGACGTTTGCCTATGACGACAACCGTAATCTGATCGAGAGAACGTCGCCGGAAGGCAACGTTGTCCGGTTCTTCTACGACGAACGCGACTACCTGTTCGAACAGCACGTCGGCTATGGCACGAGCGATGTGCAAGTTTCGCGATTCGCGTACGACTTGAACGGAAACCTCGCCGAGCGGGTCGACGCCGCAGGCCCTGAGCAGCGGCTGTTCGCGTATGCATATGATGACCTCGGACGCCTGGAAGAAACAACGGACCCGCTTGGACGCACGCAAACGTACAATTACGACGCCAATGGAAACATGTTAAACGTTCAGACACGCGATAGCGGCGGAAATCTTGTAGGCGCTACCGCGAAACAATACGACGAACTGAATCGCGAAATTCAATCGATCGTTACGAAGTACGATCTCAGTGCCAACCCGCCCACGAGTTTGGGCACGGTCACGACAGGAGCAACGTACTTTCCAAATTCATTGGTGGCGTCAACCACGAACGCGAATGGGCACACGCTAACCTTCGCGTACGACAGCATGTCGCGGCAGGCATCGATCCTGGACGATTTGGGGAACGAGAGTACCTTTACGTACTCCATCGCGGCGGGGCTGCAAAAAGTTACTATTTCGCGGCTGGAGCGGTCATCACTAGCGGCGGCCGACGAGCCCGGGTTCACGGATCAGACAATCATCACCGAAACATACGTTGACGGCCTCAAGCGTCCCGTGAAGACCGTCGAGAAGCGAGTGGAAGGCGACTACGTCACGAAGCGCTGGTACGACTCGCGCGGGAACCTTACCAGAACGGTGGATGCGGCCGACAACGAGTCCACCTTCGTATATGACGGTTTAGATCGACTCCTCGAAAGCCATTTGCCGGAGGGCGTGGATTTGTTCCAAACTTGGGACAATGACTTCCGGCTGCTGCAGCAGGAGGACGGCAACAGTAACACGTCGTCATACACGTATGATGGGCTGGGGCGCGTGACGGCCCGCGGCATGGCGGACGGAACCGCGCACTTCTATGAATACAACGCGCACGGCGAAGTGATCGAAGAGACCGACGCGAATGGAACGGTAACTGGATATCAGCGCGACGCGATCGGGCGCGTGATCCAAAAGACGGTGAACGCGGCTGCGGGTGTGGACGGGCCGGGCGAACCGGAAGTGTTTGGATACGATGCGGTGTCGAACCTCGTGCTGGCGGAGAACGACGCCGCGCTGATCGAGCGGGTCTACGATTCGCTGGGCAACCTGCTCGAGGAGACACTGACGTTCAAGTCCGACGACGAGGCGTTTACGACGACCACGACGTATGATGCGGTGTCGAACCCGGTGTCGATCTCGTATCCGGGTGGGCGTACCGTCACGCAGACGTTCGACGAACTGGAACGGTTGGAGACGGTCGGCTCGAACCAGGGCGGGACGCTGGCGAGTTACAAGTACCTTGGCGCAGGCGGGCGCGTGGAGCGGCGGGAGAACGGAAACGGCACTTGGTGCGATTCGCATTTCGACAGTCGCGGGCGGCCGCTGTCTACAACGCACTTCACAACGGACATTGGCGGCAACCCGGTTGTAGTGGACGCGCGGACCTATGCGTGGGACGCGTTGCACAACAAGACGCAGCGTGTGGACTCGCGCGACGGCGGGCCGGAGACGTCGTTTGGGTATGCGTATGACGGCTTGTCGCGGATGGTGTCGTCCACGCGGCAACCGTTGACTGGTGACGCTGTCGTGCGGGACTACGCGCTGGACGCTGCGGGCAACCGATTCAACGTGGCGGTCACGGTGGGAGGGGGCCAGCCCGCGCAGCAGGATTATGCGATGCAGGCGGCCGAGGCGCTGGTGAACGAATACAGCGTGACGCCGTTCGAGACGACGCGGGACTACGACCCGGCGGGTAACTTGACCATACGCGACAAGGACCGGATATCCGAGTCGGCGTTCGAGTATGACTACCGCAATTTGATGGTGCGCACGGAGCGTAAGCTGGACGAGCCGGCACCGCCCGCGCCGAATGCAAGCAACGTGGCGTGGCACGACGATTTTGCCGGCGGGTTGTCCGCCCCGTGGGACGATGGCGGGGGCACAGCGTGGCAGGTGACGGACGGACACCTAGCGCAGATCGCGCCTGCGAACAGCGGTCTCATCCAATACAACAACGGTTCGGACAAGGACCTTGGGCTGTGGTTGCGTTACGCGAACATGGAGATCAACACGGGCGAGAACACGGACTACGCGACGGTTTTCGTGCGCACGGACGAGATCAACGAGCCGTCCCTTGGGGCGCGCTTGGGGGTGCGGATTCATAAGGACCGCGTGGCGCTGGTTGACAGCCTGGGCGGGGCCCCGCTGGAAGCGAACGCAACGGCGTTCGAGACGGTCGAGGGTGCGTGGTATTGGATGTACATCGAATGCGTGGGGCAGGGCATCCGGGTGTACCGCGGCGCCTCTCAGGACGAGATGGTGCTGGTGTTGTCCGCTGGCGCGAACGTGGTGCCTGAGCCGACGCAGGACACAGAAGGCTACGTAGAAATCTGGAAGCCGGGCCAGTTCGGCGACTACCGCTTTGACGATTTCACGATGGTGGAGGCTCCTGAGACGGACGTGGTGGAGGCGTCGTACGTGTACGACGCGCTGGGCCGCAGGATCGAGAAGACC